>JBFFYZ010000006.1:0-17572 GCA_041568895.1 Nitrospiraceae bacterium | reverse complement strand
GACGCCGATCCAGAGCCCCCCGAGGCCGGTGTGTTCGGCGATCTGATCGCCGTACTGGGAGAGCTTTGTCCCGGCCAGCACGATGACCACCGCGCTCAAGCCAAAGATGACCCACGGTGTCACAGATTAACTCCTGTGAAGGACCGCCCAAGCTGGCCCACGACTAGACTCCCGTCCCCGAGCCTCAGACCGGCTACCATCATTGAGCAAGCCTCATACCAGAACTGCAACATAAAAAATAGGCAGGGGTGGGCTTTTTCGGAGGGAGACAGGGGATTGGGAAGGGAACAGACCGAGGAAGGGGGGGCAGGATGGGCCACAGACCAGGTGCGGACCGTGACAAAGTGCCACAGTGACGTATAGAACCGAGCACCGGCTTTCCCGGGGGTTGTTGTCCGCTTAGCGGGAATGCCTTCCCAAAATGTCCGGTTTCTCCAAATACTTGCTCGGATCCCGGTCGAAAGCCTCTTTGCAGGTCACCGCACAGAAGTAATAGGTCGTTTCCTGGTACGTGCTCGTGCTGCTCGCGTTCTTCTCTTCGATTTCCATGCCACAGACCGGATCTTTCGCCATGGTACCTACCTCCTTCTACAAAAGCGGATTCTGTTTAGGGTTCGTTGCTGTCCCTCGGCGCTCCTCCTTTGCTCAACATACGCCATCTCCAGATGACATAAATGGCCGGGATGACCAGCAGCGTCAGCAGCATGGCCGAGGCCACGCCGCCGACCATCGGGGCCGCCAAGCGCTTCATGACATCGGCGCCGGTCCCGGTGGCCCACATGACCGGGATCAACCCCAGAATATTGGCCATTCCCGCCATGGTCATCGGGCGGATCCGTTCGACGGCGCCTTGGTGGACCGTCGCAAGCAGATCCTCCAGCGTACGCAACGTTCCCGCAGCCTGGCGTCGCTTGCAGGCCTCATCGAGATAGGCCAGCATCACCGCGCTCGTCTCCGCGGCGACGCCGGCCAGCGCGATGATCCCGACCCACACAGCGATGCTCATGTTGTACCCGAGCAAGACCATATACCACACCCCGCCGACCAGGGAGAGCGGAACCCCGAGCATCACCATCAAGGTTTCCGCCACGGACCGGAAGGCAAAATAGAAGAGTACGAAAATGATGGCGACCGTCAGCGGGACAAAGATCTTCAGCCGCTCCTTCACCCGCTGCATGTACTCATATTGACCAGACCAGATAATCGTATAGCCTGCAGGCAACTCCACCTTCTCCTGGACCACCCGCTTCAGGTCTTCCACATATCCTCCGACGTCGCGGCCGGCCATGTCCACATATACGTAGCCTGCCAGCATGCCGTCCTCGTCCCGGATCATCGGAGGGCCGCTCACAAACCGCAGGGTCGCCAGTTGTGCCAAGGGCACCTGGGTGCCCGTGGGAGTGTCCACCAGGACTCGCTGGAGCTTCTGAGGATCATCCCGCAACTCCCGCAGATACCGGACATTGATCGGGTACCGTTCCCGTCCCTCGATGGTGGTATCGATGTTTTCGCCGCCGATCGCCGATTCGATGATCCGGCCCACATCCATGACGTTCAGCCCATAGCGGGCGATCTCGTCCCGATTGATGTCAAAATCCAGGAAATAGCCGCCGGACACTCGTTCGGCATAGATGCTGCGGGTGCCGGGGACATCCGCCAACACCATTTCCAGATGCTCGCCGATTTGCTCGATCTGCTTGAGGTCCGGCCCGAAGATCTTGATCCCCACAGGGGTGCGCACACCGGTGGTCAGCATGTCAAGGCGGGCCTTGATGGGCATCGTCCACGCATTGGTCACGCCGGGGAACTGGAGCGTTTGGTCCATCTCGTCTACCAGGCTCTCATAGGTGACGCCGGGCCTCCACTGGTCCTTTGGTTTCAGCTCGATGACCGTTTCGATCATGCTGAACGGCGCGGGGTCGGTAGAGGTGTCAGCACGGCCGGCCTTGCCAAACACCCATTCCACTTCCGGAAAGGTTTTCAGCTTGCGGTCCATCTGTTGCAGCAGCATGGAGGCTTGGGTCACCGAAATGCCTGGCAGCGTCGTCGGCATGTAGAGGATGGTGCCTTCGTAGAGGGGCGGCATGAACTCGGAGCCCATGCGCTCAAACGCCGGCACGACCGTCAGGGTCAGCCCGACCGCCAGGATAACCACCGCCCACCGATATCGAAGCGCGACCCGCAACAGCGGCGCATACAGGTATTGCAACAGTCGGCTGATGGGGTGCCGCTGCTCGCTGATGATGCGCCCCCGAATGAGCAGCGCCAACAAGGCCGGGATGAGTGTGATCGCCAGGACCGCGCTCATGGCGATGGCCAGGTTCTTCGTCCACGCAAGGGGCTTGAACAGCCGCCCTTCCTGGGCCTCCAGGGTAAAGACGGGCATGAACGCGATGGCAATGACCAGCAGCGAGGCGAAAATGGCCGGTCCGACCTCTTTGGCAGAGTCGATGAGCACCTGCGTCCGCTCACCGACGCGTCCCCCTCGCTCCCACTCCTCCAATCGCTTGTGGGCGTTGTCCACCATGATGATGGCGGCATCCACCATATCCCCGACGGCCACGATGATGCCCCCGATGGACATGATGTTCATCCCGATTCCCATGAAGTACATGGGGATGAACGCAATGAGCACCGCCAACGGCAGCGTGAGAATGGGTAGCAGAGCGGACCGGAGGTGAAGAAGGAACCCGACGATCAGGACGCTCACCACAACGAGCTCTTCCATGAGATTTTCGTTGGCCGTGGCAATGGACTCCCGGATCAGGTCGCTCCGATCATAGGTCGTCACGACCTTCACCCCCTTCGGCATCGAGGGTTCCAGCTCTTTGAGCTTCGCTTTGATCCGCTCAATGACGGTTAGCGCGTTCTCTCCAAACCGCATGATGACGACGGCGCCGGCCACTTCTCCTTGGCCGTCCAGCTCGACGAGCCCGCGCCGCATGTCCGGGCCGAGACGGACGGTTGCCACATCGCGTAGCAGGATGGGCGTCCCGTTCGGATTGACCCCGACCGAGATTTTTTCGATATCCGCGGTGGATTTAATATAGCCGCGTCCTCGGATCATGTACTCTACGCCGGAGAACTCCACCACCCGGCCGCCGAAATCATTATTGCTCATCCGTATAGTCTCGATGATGGAGGGCAGTGAGAGCTTGTAGGCCAGGACCTTGGTCGGATCCAGGTTCACTTGATACTGGCGGACAAAGCCCCCGACGCTGGCCACCTCGGCCACCCCCTCAACGCTGAGGAGCCAATACCGGAGGTACCAATCCTGAAAAGAACGAAGCGCGGCGAGATCATGTTGACCGGTTTCATCGATGAGGGCATATTGGAAGACCCAGCCCACGGCCGTGGCGTCGGGGCCGAGTTGCGGCGTCACTCCCTCCGGAAGGCGCCCGGCCAATTGATTCATGTACTCCAGGACCCGGCTCCGCGCCCAATAGATATCGGTGCCGTCCTTAAAGAGCACGTACACGTAGGAAAAGCCGAAGTCTGAAAATCCGCGTACCACGGTGACGTTTGGGGCAGAGAGAAGGGCCGTTACGATGGGATAGGTGATCTGGTCTTCCACCAGATCCGGGGACCTCCCAGGCCATTTGGTGTAGACGATCACCTGGGTGTCCGACAAGTCGGGGATGGCATCGACCGGCGTATTCTTCATCGCCCACAGGCCCGCGGAAGCGAATCCGAAGACGAGCAGGAAGACGATGAATCGGTTTTTGGCGCTGAACTCGATGATTTTTGCGACCATACTTCAGTTCCGAGTCACGAGGACTGAAGACTGAGAGGTGTGAACCTCAGTCCTCAGTCCTATTTCATACCCGGCATCCCTGCCATCCCGCCGACCGCCGCTTTCAACTGGCTCTCCGAATCGATCAAAAAATTGGCTGAGGTGACGATGTGCTCCCCTTCTTTGATGCCCTCCACCACCTCCACCCAGCCGCCGGCGCTCACACCCAGCTTGACGGTACGCCACTCGAGTTTTCCCCCGCCGTGATGGATGAAAATCACCTGCCGCTCTCCGGTTTCGAGGATGGCGTCCCTTGGAATCGCCAGGCGGGTTCCCAACGGAACTTTGAGCTCGACATTGGCGTACATGCCGGGCTTGAGCCGCTCGAGAGGGTTCTCCAACTGGAAACGGACCTTCGCCGTCCGCGTCTTGGGATCCACCGTGGGATAGATGAAGCCCACGTGGGCATGGAGGGACGTTCCCGGATCATAGGACAGCGTCACCGAAGCCCCCTGCCCCAACTTGATCGTGGGCAACTCGTATTCGTAGATATCGGCCAGGATCCAGATCTGCGACAGATCCGCGATCATGTACAGTTCGGTCCCCGGCGTCACAAAGGTGCCGACGCGGGCCTCCATCCGGATCACCGTGCCCGTGATCGGGGAATGGATCGGCAGGGTCTTCAGGACCTTGCCGGTCCGTTCGAGATCATGAATGTGGTCATCCGTAATATCCCACAGCTGAAACCGGCGCCGGGTGGCTTCCAGCAGATCCTTGGCGCCACGAGACACCTCGGGGAACTCACTTCCTCCGAGTTCCCTCAGGCCTCTCAACGCCAGCAGGTACTCTTCTTGCGTCGCGACCAAATCGGGGCTGTAAATGGTAAAGAGGATCTGCCCTTTTTTCACGTGGTCGCCGATCGCGCTCACCAACAATTTCTCGATCCACCCCTCGAACTTGATGTTCACGCGAGCCATCAGCCTCTCGTCCATATCCACCCGGCCTACCGTGCGGATGGCTTTTTCCAGATGGCGCCGCGCCGCGAGCTCGAATTTCACCCCGATGGTCTGCAGCCGCTCCGGCGCGATGGTCACCACGTTGGGTTCAGAGGACGACGGGGAAATCGGTCCCACCGGCGTCGGCATGCCACCGGATTGTCCGCCTGGTCGCATATCCGGCATCGAGTCCTGCATCGGGCCGGCTGGAGAAGGGACGGGCCGCCGTTCTATGAACCAGATCGCCATCACCAGTCCAGCGACCAAAACGAGAGCGAGCCCGGCAACCACGGTTTGGCGTGTCATGGAACCACCGTTAAGAGGCCACCGGTCAGCTCCTCGAGCCTGGCCACGGCCTTTTCATGCTCCACCATTTCGCCGTGCAACTCCAATTCGTTTTCCTGCAAGATCAGCAGATTGCTCAACATCGTCAGAAAATCCACCTTACCGACCGCATAGCCGGCCTGGGCGGACTGAAGCGCAAGGGTGGCCTGGGGAATAATCGCTTGCCCCACGATGTTGACCAGCCGATCAGCCCGTTCGGCCCGCACAAAGGCATCCTTCACTCGGAAGAGGACTTCCTGCTTGGTCGCCGTGAGGTCCTCCCGCGCCCCGGCCAGCCCGGCCAAGGCCTCGCGCACCCCTTGGCGTTGTTTGGTCTCATAATAGAGCGGGACCCTGATGCCCAGCATGACCTGATAGCCATTGTCGTTAATCCGGTCGTTGCGGGTCCCCCAGGCACTCACATCAAAATCAGGGTAGTATTCCCGCCGGGCGAGCGCCACCGCCTGCTCCCCCCGCTCGACCCCCTTGGCCGAGGCGTGAAGAATGGGCGAGACCTCCACGGCTCGCCGGTTGAGATCCGCCAAGGACACGGCCACCGGTGAGAGGTGAATTTCTTCCGGCGTCCCCAGGGGACCGGCCGGCGGACGATTCAGCAGCCGGTTGATCGCGGCATGGAGGCTTTCTTTCTGCTGCTCCAACACGGCCAGCCGATCGAGGACCCGGGAGATCTCCACCTGCGCGCGAAATACGTCCTGTTGCGCGGCCTGGCCCACGGCGTACCGGACCTTCGCCGTCTTTTCAAACTGAACCAAGAGCAGCTTGTTCTTTTCCACGATCTCAATCGCCTTATGAACGAAATGGAGATCGAAGTACGTTTCTTTCAACCGGGCGATGAGCCGGAGGCGCGTGGCCAGGTATTCCTGCTCGAAACGGTCGGCCTGCCGGCCCGCCACTTCCCCGCGCAACCTCAGCTTTCCGGGGAACGGGATCTCCTGCCCGAATCCATACATGGCGCCTTGCAGCGGCTCCACCATCGGCATGCGCTGGTAGCCGAATCGGATCGTGGGGTCGGGAAGCGTTTCCACCTGCGGCACGATGGCCTTCCCCACTTCCCACCGCTCTCGGGCCGCTTTGATGTCCGGATTCTGTTGGGCCAGCACGTCGATCAGGTCGGCTAGTGACAGTCTCTGTTCCTCAGCCGCCACCCTCCGCGGGGCTAGCCCCCCAATGAGTGCGACGCAAACGGTCGCCACCAGCGTGACCCTGAGCCAATGAACCATGTGCATGTTGCACCTCTCGGAAAAATTTCTGGAAGACGGGAAGACCTCAGGCCCGGACTCGGACCCTCAGGTCTAGTGGACGATCGAACCGACGTGGTTCAACCGTGGTCCGATGGTGGAGGAAATCAAATGCGGAATGTCGCGAGAAGGGTATAGAGAGGAACTTTGGTGGTGTGAGGGATCCACGCGAGGCTTTCGACCGGGAGTAGGGATGCAGGATTACCAACGGAATCCCCTTCCGGCACGGCGCAGGCATGCCCCACCTTGGTGCCCAATTCCTTGGCCACGGAGGTCAGGGAATCCTGGCACTGAATGCCTTCCGCCATCCCATGCCCTCCGTGTGACCCCTGAATTATTGGGGCCGCCTCGACCGTGGACACCGTCATCGGACAGAAGGCTCCCACCACGTGGCATAAGATGAGGGTGATCACCACCGTCGTGCAAAGCAGGGAAAAGGCTTTTCTGGGGAGGGATTTCATGGCCTCAGTATAATCTCTTTTCTTCGCACGTGACAACCAGGACCTCCCAGGAATTGGTCTATGGGCACGGAACCCCTCTTCACGAGGAGAAAAGCAAGGACAATGCCACCACCATCAACCAGCAAGGGAAGACCAGGCAAAAATCTCAATAAAACCGCCTAAGTGCCCTGATCATGCCCTGTGTCCACCATTATCCAAATAGAGGGAGGCTTCCTATCTTTTCTTCACCCTTGTAGCGAAAGGCCCCAAATGGGGAAGTGGGGGTTCCGTAACATTTTGTAAGGGTAGGTGAGGCTCGTGGGTTAAGGGAAGCGAAGAAGCCCGGCATACATCCCATAGGTTAATATCAGCATGAACAAGATCCTCCAGATCCAATTACCGGTTTGTTGGGTTTGTCCTTGCTTCTTCCGCCCGTCCTCCGAGAATCGCTCAGCAGGACGGACCACACCGGACGCCAACAGAAAAAAGGAAGATTCGCGAACCCTCATGCGGCCCTACACTTGCAGCATGGAGCAGCCGACCTGAACTTTTTGTTTCGCGGTCAGGCGGGTCTCCGCCAGCACAAATAGAATGCGTTCCTCCCAGTACAGGTGCCAACCAAAATGGCGAACGAACGAGCGAATCCTGGCCGGATCGGCTTCTGCGGACGGCGCCTGTCCGATCCGATTATCGTGAAGAAGCTGGAGGAGGCGGCCGGCTTCCGCCTGGAGGGATAGGTGCTCCCGTTCAAGGTCCTCTAGACGCTCGCGCTGTGCCTGCTTGGCACCGAGGGCTCGAACCAGGGCCGCGATCAGGATTCGCTCCCTTTCGTAATGCACCCCCATCCGGTCTGTGAAAAAGCCGAGGAGTTGCAGGAGGGCCGCTCGGGCCCGCTCGGCCAGAACCCGGCCACCGGTTTCTGCCACTTCCTCAGGCCCCGGCCCGAGCAATATGTCTATCCGGCACAGTTGATCCAGGATCACCTCGTGCTCCCGCTTGAGGAGCGCGATCGGATCAATTGTCTGGCGCGGCCGCTCACCAACCGGGAGCATCGGGATACTCTCGCTCGGGGCCAAAGGATACCCTCCCCGCGGAAGGCCGGCCTTTTTAAATAAATATACTACTCGACCCCACGGGCCCGCACATTGCGATCAGCCGGGCCGGACCATGATAAAGGTCAGGAATTATTCGAGGGTTAATCCGGCCGGCATGAAGCGATCTTGAAGGAAGGGATCCAGTAGGGGCTGGAATGAAAGCTGGAGGAAAATCCTGGAGTCAAATCCGGGCGATGCGCGAAAGACGGTCCACGTTCAGAAGGGTAATGGATCGTCCCTCTAAAGCCACTAAGCCTTCTTCACGAAACGCGCCGAGAAGACGAATGGCGGTTTCCACGGTCACCCCGGCCATTTCCGCCACTTCTTCCCGCTTGAGGGTAATGCCGAACTGAACTTTTCCGTCGGCTTTTTGGCCGAATCGCTCCCCGAGCTCCAAGAGCAGGGCGGCCAGGCGCTCCCGGGCGGTTTTAAAAGTGAAGGAATCCAGTTGGTCCAGGTGGACTCCTAACTCGCTGCTCAAGAGCTCGATCAACTTGAGCGCAAGGTCGCTGTTTCGCCGGACCATCGTCATGTACGGTTCTTTTTCCACGAGGCAGATATGGGTCGGCTCGAGGGTCTCGCAGGTCACTTCATGGACGGCTTTATCCTTGAAGGCGTGTTTCTCGATCAATTCGCCGGCCTCCAGGATGCGCACAATCTGTCGCTGCCCCCGGGCAGAGGAACGCGTGAGCTTGACCTTGCCCGCACAGAGCAAATAAAAGCCGAGACAAGCATGGCCTTCATAGAAGACGGTCTGATGGGGTTTGTACCAGAGATCCCGCTTAATTTTCTGGAAGGCGACGAGGTCGTCTCCGGAAAGGCCGCAGAGGACAGACTTTCCCCTTATCGCGCAAGTCGCGCAGTCTTCAGAGGCCTCGGGTTTCCGTTTCATACGGACCCCTCTGACTGCGCCGGCAATTCCGGCGGTATTCTGAGGGTGAAGCGGCTGAGTTGTTGATCTACCGAAATGCAAGCCGAGCACCAACAAAATTTACAATCCGACAGATAGCTTTAAAATTTACTAATGCTCTGATTTACCTCGGAATTGGTCAAGACTCTACAGTCCCACTCAACCAGGAACGCGGGGCATCCTGCCTCGTCCGGCCAGCTGGGGCTGTAGCGAAATACCCCACTGCCGTTTCTCGTTTTCGGTTCTCCGTGATCCGTCCCCCTAAGCCTGCTCTCCGGAAACGAACCCCGGACACGAATCAGTGGGAATCGGACTAACTAGAACCCGATTCCCGCATAGGCGCCGAGCGTACCGAAATTATTCACGCTGTTGGTCGCGCCTGACGCCAAATGGTATCGGCCATCCACCCCGAGCCAAAACTCTTTCCAAATCCGATATTCCGCACCGGCTCCGAACTGAACGCCGATGTCCAAATAATTGGTCTGATTTGATGGAGGACTGATCACGTGAAAATCCAACCCGACCGGAATGATCCAGGGTTGGAAATCGGTGCCCTGCCTAAACTTAACCTTCGGCGCCACATCCACTGTCAGCATCGTCACCTGCACCTTGCTGAGACCGGCATTGCTTACCCCCGTCACTCCGGTCGTATCTGAGTTCGCTACCGTCTTTGAGCTAAACCGCTTGTACTCAACTCCGATCTCGCCGAGGACCGCGATCCCTTTCATCATGCCCCATAGGTCTTTCGTCAGCATAAGATCCGTCCCGGCGCCAACATAATAGCCGGTGCTGTCATCGTTTCTACCGGCAGCGTTGTGCCCATCAACAAACAGCTCGCCTCCACGATTGCTGTTCAGGCCCGCAAAGCCACCTCGAAAGAACACCCTGTTTCCTGTCGTTGTTGTCTCTTCCCCCCACGCCCATGCTGGCCCCAACACCAACGCCACCAGAACAGCGATCCGGAAGCCGCCTCTTCTCTGTCCTTGCCCTCGTGTTTTCATCGTGCCCCCCATCGTAAGAAGATTTTCTATACGAACGGGAGCATCCTAGGCCCCACGGGAGACCGTCTCGTTGACTCACATCGGCTCGGAACATGATTGTTATCACCCTTTAACCTAGAGCCTTTGGCTCAGAAAAACGGACTCATCATGGACTGATTGGGTACCTGGTCTTCTCAGGGCTGGACCTCCGCGACTGCGGGAGCCATCGACTCGGGTTGCCGGCGCGGGGCATCCCGCACGCAACGAAACCCGACCAGGTAGCTCCGGTAATCGGGGGGTCGCGCCCCGCGGCCCGCGGACCGAGCGACCTCGGGATCCTCGTTCCAGGACCCGCCTCGAAATACCTTGTCCTGTCCACGATCCGGGCCTTGCGGATTGGCACTGGAACCGTGCCGGTAATACCCGGGGTCAAACCAGTCGGCCACCCACTCGGCCACGTTGCCGGCCATCTGATAGACCCCATAGGGACTCACTCCGGTGTCGTACCGGTTGACGTTGGCAAGCGGAGGATACCGGACGCCTCGTTTGGACCCGGCATGGCCGATGTTGGCCCGAATCCAGCCCGGGGATTGACTCCCCCAGGGAAAGATGCGTCCATCGACTCCCCGCGAGGCCTTCTCCCATTCCGCCTCGGTCGGGAGACGTTTCCCAGCCCATTGACAGTAGGCCTCGGCTTCCAGCCAACTGACGCCGATCACCGGGTGGCTTGCCCGCGGCTCGGGAAACGGATCTTCCCGCCAATACCAGGGCCACTCCGCACCGGTGGCCAGCACGTATCGAAGGTATTCCACGTTGCTGGCCTCATAGCGGTCGATGTCAAAGGCGTCCAGAAAGATCCTTCGCTGCGGCTGCTCCTGCGGACCGGCGTCACGATCCACCGCGGGATCGCTCCCCATCAGAAACCAGCCGGCCGGCACGCGGACCATCCCTTCCGGTACGGGCAGGGACGCCAACCTTTCCGCCACCGCTTGCGGGGCCCACGGCTCCGGCTTGGGGCGATCATGATCCGCGCTCGCGGCGCTGGCCACGAGCAGGCTATAGGCTATGGGCAATAGGCTATAGACTCCAAGAGCGACAAGGACTCTGGACGGCACACTTCGCATTTCCGCTTTCTCGCCTATTGCCTACCGCCTATCGCCACTAGCCGATTAATACGTCTGTTTCTCGAGTGTCGGCACAATCTGTGTCTCTTCGGTCAGGCCGTATCGGATATACGGAGTTTCGACCATCTCATTGGCATACAGCCGACCGGTCGGCGCCGGAAATTCTGCGTTCAGCGTGGCCCGGCCTTTGGGCTTGATGGTGACCTCGAATTCCTTGGTTCCGCCGATGTAGGGATGCCAGATCCGGACTTTATACGTGCCCGGCGGAATGTCGCCGATTTCGAAGCGTCCTTCATTGTCCGCCACCGCATAGTACGGATTGTCCACGACCAGCCCCCAGCTTTCCATGTACGCATGGAACCCGCACTGCATCACGAACACCTGGCGCCCCCGGCTCATCTTGACGACCTGGATCATGGGGGTGCCCTCAAAGTGCTTGTCGAAGTGGGCGCTCAGGTCGGCCTGCGCGGGATATTTCTGGCTGATCGGCAGCGGCACGTTGAACAGGACCCGTGGGCCAAGATGCGAGGTCTCATAGGCTTGGATGTCGTGCATGGCGGGATCCATGTTGACCACCTCGACCTCGTGGTGGTCCCTGACCACGGTGATGAAGGGCGCGAAGGTACAATTGATCGCCTCGATGCGAGGTTTCTCGAAGGCGAAGGATTTTCCCCGCTCGATGCCTTCGATCAACACCACCACGTCCCGGAACTCCCCGTTGGGGCCGACGTGAAACGGCTGCAGCAGCCGCCACCCTCTGCCGTCGGAAATCCGACCGCAGTAAATCGGATCGGGCAGCGTCGTAAGGTTGTACCCCTTCGGCTTCGGCAGGTCCCCGGTCAGCGTGACCGTGCCCGTCAGGGTCCCGCCGTCCGCCACCGTGACCTCCTCGTAGGCGGCCGCCGATTGCCAGCTCCCGAACAGGAAGGCGGCGGTCAAGCAGAGAACCGTGCCCGTTCGACTCCATCCCGTTACCTTGCCCGTTACCTTGCCCGCCATCTCGGCCTCCTTTCGATCTCAGCTACACCTGTAAAAACACAGGGGGCAGCGCCGGTTCTTGACCCGAACCAACGCTGCCCCGCTGCGATCGATACTGCGATCCGACTTACTTCAACGCAGTCGGCACAGGCTGCCCAGGCTGAGCCTCAGCCTTCCTTATGCCCACCTGGTCCTTGGCCAACGGAAGGATCCGTTGGTCGCCTGCCGGTAGCACCCGGAAATACCCCCATTGTCCGGACTGCGTGTACGGCAGCCGTTGATTGGACCAGAGATAGTCTCCGGCCAGCCGGAACGGCCCGCCCGCGCCCTCGCGCAGGAACACGTCCAGCACCTCCGATCCGGAATATTCGACCACGCTGATCTGGTCCGCGCCCGGCATGTATGGCTCGATCGGCCACTCATGCTTTTCGACCGAGAACATGCCGTTCTGCTCGTTGTTGGCACCGATCACGTGGATCCGAACCGGATCCCCCGCATGCGCTTCGATCAGCGGTGTCACCGGATCCTCGGGCTTGTCCACCACGCAGGGCTGGAAAACCCGCCCCAGCTCACAGCCCTGTTCCTCCCGGAACTTGTACGGTTCGGACCGGTAGTTCACCGCGGTCAGTCCCGCCACGTTCTGAACGTAGGGCATGAAGCTGGTCCCGATGATGTTGTCCTCGTCCTGGAAGAAGAGGGCCACATCCCGGTAGTTGCTCTTCCCGGCGTTCTCCGGCAGGCTGCGGTCCACGAGGACGTCCGCCCGCCAGGCGTTCTTGTTCGAGAGGTCTTCGCCGGTCACCGGATCCCGATACTTGGAACCCCTGGGCCCGACGATGACCGCTCCGTAGAGCCCGTTCCGCGGGTTGGTAACGATGTTTCCGCCGTCCCACACCAGCGACGTCGTTTCCTTGTTCTCAGGATGCGCGTAGAAGGTGTAGGTTCGGTTCCCGCCCGGACCGATGGTCTGATCGCCCGGATTGTTCCCCACGTTCAGGCCCTGGGAATCTCTCGGATCGAAGGCCAGGCCCGGCGCGAAAAAGGACGCCCGGCTCTTGGCCATCTTGTTTTTCAGGTTCACCTTGACGCAGTCCCCGAGGTTCACCCGGAGCGTCAGCGGGTTCGGCATGACCGACCCGGACACCTTGGTGACTTCCTCTTCAAGGGCGAATATTTTGCCCTCCGGCACCGTCATCTCGATTTTCCGCTCGAAATCCACCTCGATCACGTCCGGCGCCTTCGGATTCAACTTCAACGGACGGTCCAACGCCACCACGTTGAAGGTCTTCACCGGAGCGTCGGCCGGACAGACCGACGAGGGAACCGACGGGATGCCGGCCGGCTTGGTCCCGGACGGCAGGGATTTCAGATCGGGCACCTCTTTGTCCAGTACACGGACGAGGCCCCAGCCCCCTTCCGCGAAATGCGAGGTCCTGCCGTTAAAGTGGATGTAATCGCCAGGCATGCCCTGGAATCCTCCGGCCTTGGTGACCAGGTCATACCGCTCGGCGATCCCGACGTGGATCGAGTTCTTCCGGTTGGCATCCCCGGCATACCGCTCGGTCAGGAAGGTATGGCCGGCGATGGTCCACACGTGCGACTCGTTCATGAGCTGGTGCAGCAGCCGGAAGACCACGGTGTCCCCCACGTACGCCCGCAGGAGCGGCGTATCCGGGTCCCCGTGGATGGCGCTGCTGAACAGCTTCGACGTGTCCGGATTGTTCGCCAACCGCAACGCCCACGGCTCCGCGCGGAAGTTGAACCCGCTGCCGGTCGTGTGCGTGCCCCCGTTGATGAACGGGTTGGGCGATTTGAGGATCTTCTCCGGCATCTGGAAGGACACTGTCTTTCCGGCCTCCAGCGCCACCTCCACCGGCTGCCCCGGCGGATTCCCCGCCTCCACGATGTTCACGGTATGCGGCACGGTGTCGTGGATGGAGACCATCAGCTCGCGGAAGCTTCCGTTGACGCCGTGGCCCACCGGTTCGACCGTGTGGATGTCCGCGATCGGACCGCTCCACACCAACTTGCCGCTCTTCGGGTCGTGATACGTGGACCCGTAGGGCTCGATGATCACGCTGCCGAACCCGCCGTGCGGCCAGGTGGTCGCGCCGAAGGCGTGGTCATGCCAGAACACCGTTCCCAGGTCGGAGTCCACCCACCACCGGTACCGGACGTACTCCACCGTGGCGATGTCGTTCTTGGGGTGGTCGTATTTCAGCGGCCGATAGAACGTGATCGTGTCGCCCTTGATGTCCTTGATGCGGGCGATCTCCGTGCAACTGACGTCCCTCTTGAACACGGTCGAGGTATCCTGGCCGGGCATCAGGCAATCGGCCCCCACCAAGAGCTCGGTGTTCACGTGGTACTGCCCCGCATTCTTCACCTTGATGGACTTGGCGCCTTTTTTCACCGCCTGGGTGAGCACGGTGTTCATTGGCGTCGGCAGTCCGTGCTTGGTCTTCTTCTCCAGCATGGTGAACGGCCGCATGGACTGCTCGTAGGACAGCCCGCTGATCACGCCGTCGGACGCCTGATTGTCGAACTGCATGAAGTGAGGATGGATGTTGATCTTCGACGACTGGAAATTCGTGAAGTCGTCATCATCCCACTCGCTGGTCAGGAGCACGTCCACGCAATCGTACACGTTCGCGCGGATCACCAGCGGGTACTTCAGGTCGTCGTTCGCACGCACGGCCCGCTCTTCCTCGTGCAGGACGTAAATCAACCCGTCCTTGTCCACGATGGGCGGCTCCTTCCCCTGCTTCTTGGCCAGGGTGATCGGAAGCCGGATGAAGTGGATGTTGTAGAACTTGTCGTTGTTCGCGTTGTCCGGGCAGAGGCTCCACCGTCCCTGCTCGCCCGGCTTGGCCGGATCCGGCGTCCGCTCGCCGTCCTCATACTGGTGGATCATCTCCAGCCACGGCGCGCCGTTGTGATTGGGCGGGAAAATGACGCGCTTGCCGAAATGGGGCTTGAGCAAGGGCCAGGACACCTTACCGGTTTTGGCATCAAACAGGATGGCTGGCCTGGTGCTGTCATCCCACTTTGCTGCAGCGGGATACTTCGGATTCTTCGCCGTGCTCTCCCGCTCGCCCAGCGCCTTGTTGCCGGCCCACTTCCAATCCCACACGGTCGCGTCATAGGCCATGATCTGGCCCCGCTCGTCGTCCTTATGGCCCGGTTTGCCCATCGTGGGCAGCTGCATTTCGACCCAGTCCTTGATCGTGACCACGGCCGGGTTGGACTTCCAATCCGTCTTGCCCTTGTCCACGATCTTGAAGGTCTTCCCGAACCAGTCCACGGTCGTGCCGACCAGCTTGTCGGACGTCACGCCGACCTTCATCCGCCCCTGGCGGTCCGGAAGCTCGCGCAAGTCCGGCATCGTGTCCGTATGATACTGACCGACCTGCAGGGTGTTATAGGTCCGTCCGTACCCCCACATGCCGGCGACATAATGGTGTGCGACGTGGCAGTGGAACAGAAAATCCCCGGCCAACTGCTGGCACAGGCCTGAGCCGCACTCGTTCTCCAGATCCAGCGCTTCTGATGGCCCGATCACTTCCACGTCCACCCGGTCGGTCTTAGTCCGCACGACCGGATACTTCACGGGGCCATCTTTAGCCGTGGCCCAGAGCTCCTGATCCACCGCCCGCGGACTGCGCGGCCAGCGGATGGACCCCCCGTGCGGATGGTGCGAATGGAACACCTCTGACCCCCCGTGCACCAGGCGCCACTTGACCGGATCGCCCAGATAGGCCCGCGGGAGCGTGGTGGGAATATCGCCGAACGTGTAGGCGCTGTAGGCCAGCGACTCGTCTTCGAACCCGAAGTACTCGTGCTGCAGATGCATCTCGTCGATGCCGAACGGCTCGCTGCGGTAGTTCAACGCGCGGCCGCCCGGACGATAGGCGTCGGTCAACGGATCACGCTGGGGCAGAAAGTCCCCTTTCTTGTTCAAGGGCCGGAACGCCTCGTCGCCCACCTCGTGATAGAAAATCACGTGCTCGCGAAAGTCCGGACCCGACCCGTTATCGATCATGACCTGCCAGCCGCTCTTGGCCTCAGTCGCCGGTCCCGTGCCCAGCGGATCCAAGTACCGTGATCCTTGAGGCTCGACCACGAAGGCTCCGAAGAGCCCCATCACCGTCAACTCACGGTCGTTACTGTAGGAATGGAACTGACGGACGCCTTCCTGGATGGAAGGATAGAGATACCATTCCATCTCCACGGTCTTTCCCGGCTCCACCACCGAGTCGGAATTGGTGGTGGTGGCTGCCTGGCCGGTCGCGCTGATGACGGTGCTGGCCCCGTGAATGTGCAGGCTGCCGGCCTCGATCATCATCTGATTCCGGAGTGTGATCTTGACGCAGTCGCCCTGGTTGCCCCGGATCACCAAGGGTTGGATCCAGTCGCCTTGCAGGCCGGTGCTGACCGCCCCGGGATCAAACCCTTCCTTCTCGCGCGCTTCTTTGTTCTTGGCCTCTTCCGCCCGGACCTTGTCGATATCCTCGGTCAGCACGTACATGTAGCCCGGGTAGAAATCGAGCCATCGGTTCAGCGTGATCTCGGCCTCGATCATGGAGACGTCGTAATGCTTGACCGGCGCATAGGCCGGGCACCGGCCCCCCGAGGCCGACACCGGCTCGACCTTGCTGTCCGACATCAACAGAAAACTGCTGCCGTCCTGCCCCATGTATTGATGCATCATGGACATCGAATTGTACCCGCCGGATGTCCATTGGGCCTGCGCCTGCTCGGCCATCTGCTGATCCATCTGGCGCATCAGCCGATGATGCTGCAGCTCGACCTGCTCGGAACGGCCGGCCCGTCCTTCGATCGCCTCCTCAACCAATGTCTGCCCTTTGAGGGCTTCCGCCCAGTTCGGCCCAGAAGCCGGCGTGGCGTGATGTTGATGACCATCCTCGGCATCAGCCGCAAAGGCCACCGGCGACGCCACCAGGCTACCGGCCAGCAACAGGGCTTGCAGGCCGATCGCGACGCGCCTGACGCGCTGCCTGCGCTGTGAATACATACAGTTCATGACCTGGCCTCCTTCTTGGACCTTCCTATGATGTCCGGCCTGCTCGGCTCGCCCCATAGGGTTATGCGTGAACTCTCCGTTCGTTCCTCCGGCACGCTCTTTTTCCCCCTGCCTTCCACTCTCGCCTTTCTCCTGTTTGCGTTCCTGTAAAAAGGGGCTGATGAAGGATCCCTTTTGGCAAAGGTGTCAGGGTCGTTCGGAGGCCGGTCCAAAACTTCCCATCCCTCCACCAGCCGGTTATCCATGCGCCACAGCCGAAATAGGATTCCGGCCTCCGCTCGTCCGCTACCGCACTCACCTTTCCTTCGCTTGGGATTAACCCCGCACCAGCGTAAGTTAAGCCTCAGGACCTCGCCTCTACCCACAGGATGGTCCGATGCTAGGGCGCGATCCTAGCGCGGGCGCGACCGCTCTCCCTTGACCGGCGCCGGCCAGGGCTATGATATTTGTCAATAAAAGGAATAGGCCTTTCGGCCCAAGAGGGAGCAGAAAGGAGAAGGGATGGACCTTTTACGGCTTTGCCAACAGGGAGATTCCGAACGGGGTTTGGATTACGTGGGACTTATCGAACCACCAGGACCGAGGCGGTGCTGTGGTGGACCAGCTTCGCCGACACGCTCCCGAGGAACAATCTGGCCAGGGCCCCGAGGCCCTTGGCTCCGACCGCGATGAGGTCGGCGCTTTCTTTTTT
>JBFFYZ010000005.1:0-21348 GCA_041568895.1 Nitrospiraceae bacterium | reverse complement strand
CTATCGGGTGAGCTTCAGCTGGGCTAACAGACCGTCCAACAGACGAGCCACGGAGGGAAGGCTTTGTTCGGCCCTCGCCAGGACCTCCTGGTGCGCGGTGGTCTGGTGGACGCGCGTGCCGGCCCGATTCGTAATGACGGCTACCCCCAGCACCCGGAGGCCGCAGGCCCGGGCCACCAGCACTTCGGGCACCACCGACATGTTCGCGGCGTGAGCTCCCAATCGATGCAGCATCGCGGCCTCGGCCGGCGTCTCAAAGCTCGGCCCGGTCATCCCCGCCAGCACACCCCGACGCAGAGTCAGGGCCGACTCGCGACCCACGCGCTCGGCCAGGGACAACAGGTCTCGATCGTAGGCCTCCCCCATCTCGAGAAATCGGGAGGCTCCCGAGGGCACACCCTCCGTCCACCCAATCAACGGATTGTCGCCCATGAGGTTGAGGTGGTCCTCGATCAGCAGGAGGTCCCCGGGGGTCGTGTCCCCCAGGCCGCCCGCCGCGCAGGTCAGGATCAGGGTCGTCACCCCCAGGCGGGCCAGAATCCGAATCGGACGGCTGATCGTCTCCCAGGAATGTCCCTCATAGCGGTGCAATCGCCCTTGCATGAGGACCACGCCGGTCCCGAAATGGTCCCTGAACACCAACCGTCCCGCATGGCCCTCGACGGAGCAGGTGGGAAAACCTGGAATGTCACGATAGGGGAAGGAGACCCGGGCCGGAGGCTGCTCCGCGTACCCACCGAGCCCGGAGCCAAGCACGATCCCCACCGGCGGACGAAAGGGAGCGCGGGTCCGAAGATAGTCTGCGGCTTGATCGGCTGGGGATGGTGGCGTCATGGAGTGGGGAATCGTCTGGCAGAAACTAGATGGATCTAATCCAACCGAGTGGCCAATGACGAATGACGGGTCTGGGCCAGCGCTCAGCGTTTCAAGAGGATTTCCCGTGCAACCTCGCCGCTGGCACCGAAGGGACCCTGCGGCACCCCGTTTAATTCAACCCGGACGCCGCCGGCGTTCCCGAGGGTGAGCACAAACCGATCGGAGGCGGTCCAGGTCGCACGCTCGCCTGGACGCAACAACGCTTCATGAGGGCTGCTGTCATCAACCTGCACGACCACCCAACTCAACTCCAAGGCCTCCAAGCCCAGAACCAGCGGTTCCTTGTTGGTCAATCCCGCCTGGCGCGAGAGACCGCTCAAGGGGTCCGGGGCCGCAAGCAGCGGCGAAGTGGCCTCGGACCGGGGGGCCTGGATCTGCTGTCTTGCAGCCGGGTCCTCGCCTCCCCTCGTCCCCGGGAGCACCGGCAGGCTATCCGTCTGTCCCGGTGGGGAGTCTCCTTTCGGCACCTCGATTTTCCCGGGCTGGGCCGGAACCGGCGGTACCTTCGGTGCGGGGGCCGGCGTGACCGGTTTCGCCGTCGACGGCTCCGTCAACAGGTGGTCCCCCACCAGGGCCGATTGCTCCCGCGTCAGGAGCAACACCAACGCGAGCAGCCCCACGCCGACCGCCGCGATGACGATCTTCCGGTTCGCTTTCTTCCGGCGGTCGTCCTCCACCTGCTGAAGGCGTAGGCGCTCGAGCTGCACTTGTTTGTCGTAGAACATTCCGGCCGAGTCGATGAAGCGCCGCATCGCGTCGTCCTCGTCCAACCCCAGGGAGCGGGCGTAGGACCGCACGAAGCCCTTGGCGAACACCTGATCCGGGAGCTTGGAATAATTCCCCTCTTCCAGAGCCCGCAAGAAGTCAGGATGGATGCGGGTCTTCGAGGCGACCTCGTCAATGGTCAGCCCCTTGGTCTCCCGTACCTGCTTGAAAAACTCACCGACCGATTCCATCGTGTGCATTTAGGGTTTCAGTCTCCGCAACAATTCGTTGGCCGCTGCCGCGTATTCCCCTTTGCCGTCCAGCTTGGTGACCCGGGTGAGCGCGTCCCTGGCCTTGGCATCCTCGCCCAACCGGTAGTACGCGCGCCCCAGCGCCAGATGTATCATCTCCGGCGGCACGGTGGGCGGGCTGACGAGCAGGGCATCCTCGTAGGCCCGAACCGCCCCTTCCATGTCTCCCTGGTTCTCCAGCGCCTCTCCCAGCTTGAACCAGGTGACGTCCGGAGTGCCGTAGAGGGGATTGCTCAAGGCCCGGCGGTAGGAGGCAATGGCTTCCTGCCACTGTCCCTGCTGGGTCAGCGTCTGGCCCAGGTAATTATGGGCGTCCGGGTATTCGGGATCAATGCGGATGACCTCCCGGAATTCCTGCTCAGCTTCCTTGAATTTCCCCTGCTGGGCATAAACGTGCCCGAGCAAATAATGCGCGTCTCGGTGCTCGGGATGCAGCTGGACTGTTTTCTGAAACGCCACGAAGGCCTTTTGACGGTCGCTCTCCAAATTGGCCACCCCTTCCTGGAAGTACCCCCGGGCCTTCTTGACGCGTTCCTCCGACGACCCGCAGCCGGCCAGCGACCAACCGAGACAGACGACCACCAGGGCAGTCCCGGCAACGAGGCGCAACGGGGTCCACCAGCCAGGATGGCGCCCGGCCCTCTCCGACTGTTTGGGGTGCGGCATGTCGTCTCTCCTCATGCAAGGTCCTCGAAATGGGTGAGCTGTTTGAACTGGCGGAAGCGATGTTCAATCTCTTTGTAATCAAGAGCCCGCAATCGGTCAAGACTAAAGGCTTCCACGGCAAAGGAGGCCATCACGCTGCCGAAGATGATGGCCTGGCGGATGGACGCCTCGGACAGGTTTCCCGTCGCGGCCAGGTATCCCATAAATCCCCCGGCAAACGTGTCTCCCGCCCCGGTGGGGTCCAGCACCTGCTCAAGGGGAAATGCCGGCGCGCCGAAGGTCTGGGTGCGGTTGAACATGAGCACCCCATATTCTCCCCGCTTCACGACGAGGTATTTGGGCCCGCCGGCCAGGATCTTGTTGGCCACATGGGTGAGGTTGGGCGATCCCCCGAGGGCCCGTGCTTCCGAATCGTTGATGATCATGACGTCCACATGGGACAGCATCCGCCAGAGCGCCTCCGGCTTCCGCTCGATCCAGAAATTCATGGTGTCGCAGGCCACGAGGGACGGACGACGGACCTGCTGGAGGACGCCCAGCTGCAGCTCAGGATCGATGTTGCCAAGGAAGAGCATCGACGGTTCCCGGTAGGTTTCCGGTATCACCGGACGGAAGGTTTCGAACACGTTCAGCCGCGTATCCAGCGTGTGGGCTTCGTTCAGCTGGTAGGTGTACTCCCCTTTCCACCGGAAGGTTTGTCCCGGCCGTCGTTCCAATCCCGTCAGGTCAATTCCCCGGCTCCTCAGGAATTTCAGGTGCTGGTCGGGAAAATCATCCCCCACCACGGCGATCAGATCCACGCTGGTGAAATAACTGGCCGCGGTCGCGAAAAACGACGCCGATCCCCCTAAGACCTCCCCAACCTCCCCGAAGGGAGTCCGCACCGAGTCCAAAGCCACCGAACCCACGACCAAGAGCTTACCCATGGCGACGCCCCTTCCCGGACGGCACTTGGCCCGCGGCCAGGTGCCGCTCCAAAAACAGTCGGAGGCGGCCCTGCGTCTCTTTGGGAATGGCCTGAGCCGGCGTGACAACGGCATAGTCTAGGGCCCGCCCGCAGGAGCAGGTCCGCGGCGTCCGCGCCACCGGCACGGCGGCGCGCAACGCCCGCTTGGCCAACTCGACATTCTTTCGCAGCGTGTCCAAAATGGCCTCTACGGTCACGGCGGCCTCGGTCTCGTGCCAGCAATCATAGTCGGTCACCAACGCCATCGTGGCGTAGCAGAGTTCGGCTTCCCGGGCCAGCTTGGCTTCGGGCATATTGGTCATCCCGATCACATCGACTCCCCACCGGCGGTAAAGCAGCGATTCTGCCCGGGTGGAGAACTGCGGGCCTTCCATGCACAGGTAGGTCCCCCCACGATGGACCGTCGCGCCGGTTCCCTGGGTGGCCTTCCACAGCGCCTCGGCCAGGTCCGCGCACACAGGGTCCCCGAAGGCCACGTGCGCCACGACGCCCCGATCAAAGAACGTACTGAGGCGGCGCTTCGTCAGGTCCATAAACTGGTCCGGCAACACCACGTCCCCCGGCCTGAGGGTCTCTTTCATGCTCCCGACGGCGCTGACCGATATGATCCGGCCGACCCCTAGTGATTTCAGCGCGTAGATGTTGGCCCGGTAATTGATGTCACTGGGACCGATGCGATGGCCCCGGCCGTGCCGGGACAGAAAGGCGACGGGAAGCCCGTCCACTTCTCCCACCATCAGGGCCTCCGAGGGTGCGCCGAATGGCGTCGCGACCTTCACCTCTCGGACCCGCTCCAGGCCCTCCATCGCATACAGGCCGCTTCCCCCGATGATACCGATCTCCGCCCGTATTTTTCCCGATTGGCCCGACCTGCCTGGCTTCCCCGACTTGGCCGACACTCGCTTTCTCCTCCCTTGCTGGCCGATCCTCCTCGATTCCCGCCTCGAGTCCGGCCTCTCTTCGGGCCGGTTCAATCCCGTTCCCCCGGAACGCTCGCCGGCGCCACGGGCAGTTCCGCAGCCGAACCCCCAGGAGAGTCCCATGACTCTGAGGAAGAGTTCCCATTCAGGCTCTCCAGAAAATGCTGTACCAGGTCCTGGAGCCGGGCGGCGCTGGCCTCCACCGACTCCTGCTCGGCCAGGGTGACCCAGACGATCCCGGGTTCTTTGCGGAACCATGTGAGTTGCCGTTTGGCGAAATGCCGCGTATCCCGCTTGAGACGCCGCACGGCCTCGTCATACCCGTATTCGCCCGCCAGGTAGCCGGCGATCTGCCGATACCCCAGGCCCTTCATAGATCCGAGGTGCCGGCCATATCCCAGGGCCATCAACCCCTGCGTTTCGTTCACCAACCCCTTGGCCAACTGGGCGTCCACCCGGGCCTCAACTCGCCGGTAGAGCGCCTGGCGCTCCCGGGTCAGCCCGATCACCATCGGCACGAAGGGCTGCTCGGAAAAACCATGCTGGCGCTGAACCGCCGAGAGGGGCTGTCCAACCAGATGGTGGACCTCCAACGCGCGGATGATCTTCACCTGGTCATGGGGATGCAGGCGGCCGGCCAGTTCGGGATCCAGCCGGCCCAATTCCTGATGGAGATACTCGCGGCCTTTGAGGCGGGCCTGCTCCTCCAGATGGCCACGGAAGGCCCAGTCCGCGCCCGGCCCTTCCCAGAGCCCGCGAAGCAGGGCCCGGACATAGAGACCCGTGCCGCCCACCACCAGAGGAACCTTGCCCTCCCCGTAAAGCCGGTCGATCTCCGCTATGGCCAACCGCCGAAAGGTTCCGACATTGAACGGCTCATCCGGATTGACCAGGTCGATTAATTGGTGCGGGACTCCCCGCCGTTCGTCAAGGGTGGGCTTGTCCATCCCGATGTCCATCCCGCAGTACACCTGCCGGGAGTCCGCCGTCAGCACCTCGGTGCGGAGAGCGCGGGCTAGTTGGACCGCGATCTGGCTTTTCCCGACCGCCGTGGGGCCGATGATGACCACGATTGGTCTGAGAACCGTGACGCGTGACGCGTGACGCGTGACGGAAGCTTCGGCAATTTTGTTTTTCCCGATGCCACTCATGTTTTTTACGCTTTACCCGTCACGTGTCACTTCCTACGCCCGCCCGAAAATCTTGGCCAACTCCGTTTCCGACAACCGAAGGGCGACCCGGCGGCCATGCGGACAAGTCGCAGGAAGTCCTTCGGCAACCCAATCTTCGATAAGCCGCTTGCTTTCGGAAAGCTCCATGGGGCGCCCGGCCCGCACCGCGCCGTGACAGGCCAGGGAGGCCAGCACAGGGCGGACGCGCGCGTCCAGAGAGGCGCCGCCGCTCCATTGCGCCAGATCGTCCATGACGTCCTGAACCAGGGAAGCCGGGTCCACCTGCCCGAGCAGGGCGGGTACGGCCCGCACGAGAAACGTATTAGTGCCGAAGGGTTCAATCGTCAGACCCACCTGTTCCAGATCCGCCAGGTGTCGTTGCAGCAGGGTGGCGGCATGGGGCGGCAATTCCACGGGTTCAGGGATCAGGAGGGGCTGGGACGCCACGGCCTGATCCGGCCAGGCTCGACTCAATCGTTCAAAGAGGACCCGTTCATGAGCCGTGTGTTGATCGATCACGTGCAGTTCGGCGCCGACCTGGGCCACCAAAAACATTCGGCTGATCTGCCCCAGGGGCACGACCTCCGCGTCCGTCGGAATCAAATATGCCTGGGCAGCTTCCCCGCT
The DNA here is from genome assembly GCA_041568895.1 of Nitrospiraceae bacterium. Lineage (GTDB taxonomy): Bacteria > Nitrospirota > Nitrospiria > Nitrospirales > Nitrospiraceae > JBFFYZ01. The sequence continues at coordinate 15,104 of JBFFYZ010000005.1, read as the reverse complement.
CATGGCGGACCCTGAGGCAAACAGCCGGTCCGTCCTCTCTGAATGATCCGTCCGGCAGCCAGGCTCTCGCGATCCCTGTTCGCCTCCGAGTTTTCTGGCCAGTGCCGGCCCAGCCGATGTGGCGCTCCCGCCGCGAGGCCAACTCGCCGGTTCCCAGGACGGAGACGCGTCCCAACCGCGACCGACGATATCGGACCGAGCGCTCCCCGGTCCCTTGGCTCCCACAGGCTGAGCCTCAAGGGCCTCCCGCACGGCCCGACGCACCGCGCGATGCAGGAGGTCCTGGTCGGCGCACCGGATTTCCCGCTTCGTCGGATGCACGTTCACATCCACCTGCTCGGGATTCACATCCAGATACAGCAGGAACTGCGGATGACGGCCCTTCGCCAAGAACGTGCCGTAGGCATCGTACACCGCGTGGGTCACCGAGGAGTTTTTGACCGGACGCCGGTTCACGAACAGATCCTGTGGGCTCCGCCCGCTCCGGCCGTGGAGCGGGTCCACGACGAAGCCGCTCACCCGGACTCCCGGTTGGTCGCTTCGGACCTCCTTCATCTGGTCCACAAAGCGGGACCCGTACACCTGCAGCACTCGGTCTCGCAGTGACGGCACCGCTGGATACTGGAAGATCTCCTGCCCGTTGTGCGTCAGGGAAAAATGGATGGCCGGCCACACCAGACTGGCCTGTTGCACCACCTGGCAGATGTGGGAAAATTCGGTCGTGGTGGTCTTGAGAAATTTCCTCCTGGCCGGCGTGTTGAAGAACAGTTCCGACACCTCGATTTGGGTCCCCGTGGCCGCGGCCGTGTCCTCCACCTTGGAGAGGGTTCCGCCGGCCAACCACAGCTGGGTCCCCACCGCCTCTCCCTTGGGCATGGTCACCAGGCGCACCTTGGAGACCGCGGCAATGCTGGGTAAGGCCTCTCCCCGGAACCCCAACGTGCTGATGGACCACAGGTCCCGCTCGGTCCGCAGCTTGCTGGTGGCATGACGCCGAAAGGCCAGGGGAGCATCCGCTCGGCTCATCCCTTCCCCGTCGTCGGTCACCCGGATGACTCCCCGCCCACCCTCCGAGATCTCCACCATGATCCGGCTGCTGCCGGCATCCAGGCTGTTCTCAATCAACTCCTTGGCCACCGAGGCCGGACGTTCCACGACTTCCCCGGCCGCGATCCGGCCGACCACGTCCGGAGACAGCACCGCGATCTTCCCCTCGCCCTTGACGACCGTCACCGCCGGACCCTCATCATCTCTGTCATGCTCCGATGCCTTGGAATGAGAACTCGAGCCGTAGGGTAGCAAGTGGCTGGGGAAAAGGGAAGTAGGGATCGCCACGACGGACGGCAGGGCGCGGCACCGAGGTCATCGAATCTCGGCGAGTTTAAGCTTGGCTAATTTGGCCTCGTCGGAAGTGGAAAATTCCTCGATGATCCGCTTCAGGTAGGTGCGGGCCCGCGTGGAATTGCCGGTTTCCGCGGACGCCAGGCCGAGCTTGAAGAGGGACGGGGCGACCTTCTCGCTGCGGGGATAGTCGCTCACGACCTTTTCGAAGGCTTTGATCGCGCGCACGTAGTCCTTCAAGCTGTAGTAGGACTCCCCAATCCAATAATGCGCGTTGGGTGCCAGCGAGGTCGAGGGAAAGTCATCCAAGAAGCGCTGGAACCCCGTGATCGCCAGGTCATACCGGCCGTTCAGATAGTCGTTGTAGGCCAGGTTGAACGCCGAGGTCGGGGTGATGGCGGGCGAGTTGGGAAGGGAAAAATCCTGTTCCGGCGTCGTAGCGGATCGTCCGGGCACCCTGGACTCGCGAAGGGTCGGGCTGGGCAGGAGGTCCGGATTCAGGGCCGCGCCCTGCTGTCCGGTTTCGACCCGCGCCAGCCGGCTTTCCAGTTCCTGAATCCGGCTCGTGAGCGCCTCGATCTGCGAGGTGGCCCGCTGAACCTGCTTGAGGGTCTCCCCGGCGCCGGCCGGCTGTTCGCCGGGCTTGGGCTCCAGTGCCATCAGCCGCTGCTGGAGAGTGTCCTGCCGTTTTTGGGTCAGGGCAAGCTCCTCCCTCATTTCCAAGAAATCGGCGTGCTTGGCGCACCCCAGGGGAGCCACCGCCACCCATAGGAGACTGAACAGAATGAGAGAGAGAAAGAAAGAGCCCGTGCTGCGCATCGATTTACCGTGCTTGCTTGAGTTGCGCCAGCTTGTCACGAGCTTTGCTGGCCTCGGGGGTCTTGGGATACCCGTCCACCACCTGCTTGAGGACGGAGGAGGCTTGGGCGCGGTCATTCAGGGAAAGGTAGGCAAATCCCTTTTTCAAAAGGGCCGCCGGGACCTTGTCGCTGTCAGGATAGGCCGTCTTGACCCGATCAAAGGCCTCGATCGCGCGTTCATAGTTCTTGGTGCCATAATAACATTCCCCGACCCAGTACTGGGCGTTCGGCGCCAGGGAAGAATGGGGATAGCGGGCGAGGAACTCCGAGAATCCCTTGAGAGACTCCCCCAGATCGCCCTTTTTGAATTGCTGCATGACTCGGTCATAGGCATCCCGGTCGGTCTCGGCCATCGGGTCGCCGGATGAACCGCCGGGGAACGGGTGCGGCCCCAATCCCGCGCCCGGCGAGAGAGAGGCGGATTGCATCGGTTCGCTGCCGGAGACCGGCTGCCGGCGATGTTCAGGAATCCCGTCCGATTCCCTCTTCGATCCGGCGGCCTTGGGCACCTCCCGGGCTTCTCGAACGGGCGGCAGGCCCTGCTGCAACTGGTTCACCCGTTTGGTCGTGAGCTCCAGGCTGTCCACCACCGCATCCAGGCGCCGATCCTGCTCCTCGATCCTGGCCATGACCGTCTCGCTCACCGTCTCCAGGGACTTCACCACCGTGCCGACGCTCCGGTTGACCTCGCCCAGGTGGTCGATGGTGGCCTTGCTGTCGGTCTCCAGCTTGTGTTGGAGAGCGGCGGTTTGTTGGGTCATCCCCTCAACCCGGCGATCCTGTTCGTCGATACGGGATACCAATGTCTCGCTGATGGTTTTGAGCGATTGAACGACCGAGTCCACACTTTTGTTCACCTGGGCCAAATGGGTGGCCACGTCCTTGCGGTCACTGTCGATTTTGGCTTGGAGCGCCTCGGTACGTTGCTCTTGTAAAACCTGTTGGTCTCCGAGCGAGGCCAAGGCCTTCTTGAATTCAGTCAGGGCACCGCGAAATTCGGCGAGCTGGTCGGTCAGCGCACGAGTCTGCGTATCCACCCGCTTGGTCAAGGTCGCGGTCTGAGCGTCGTTCGCCCGGACCATCTTCTGCTGCTCCTCCAGCTTCGTTTCGATCGTCTTGACGGTCTCGAGCAGGGTTTTCCCCAAGCCATCCATCCGGGTGACCAGCTTTCCGAGCTCCTCCTGGAACCGGTCCCGTTCGAGCTTGAGCGTTCCGACCTGCTCCAACTGGGTCTTTTGGGTTTTTTCCACGGCCGCGATCCGATGACTCGCATCCTCCACGCCTTGCACGAGCCGGGAAATATGATGGGCGTTCTCCTCCAGCTTGCCGTGGACCTTCGGAAGGCTGTCTTCCCGAAGCTCCGCAACCTCGTGACGGAGCTTGGCCCGTGTTTCGCTGACCAGCTCATCTACCTCTTTTTTCTGTTGGACGATGAGCGAATTGGCCTCGGCGACCGCCTTCTGAATCTCTTTCTCCCGCTGGTCCAGCCGGTCTATCCTGGCGTCCAGGTCTTTTCGAACCTGCACCAAGTCCGCTTGCTGGGCCAGACAGCCGGACAGAACCAGACAGAGGGCGGCCACCGCCCCTCGCCCCATCAGCCCACCTGTTTTCATCGCGTCCATATAGCCCTACCGGAACGAACACACTCTACCGCCCTGCAGGGAGCCCCAGCTGGAACCTCAGATGAAACCTTGCCCCCGCGGGGCGGCTCGCCCGTTACCTCAACCGACCAGCCCTATTTGGTCCTGACCGCGAGGTGTCCCCGACGGTTCTGCTGATAGCAATCTTCCGCATCCTGATTGCAGAATGGGCGTTCCTTGCCGTAGGACACCACAATCAACCGGGTCTTGTCGACTCCGAGCTCGACCAGGTAATTCCGGATCGCCAGGGCTCGTTTCTCACCCAGCACGAAATTATAGCTGAGCGTGCCCCGCTGGTCACAGTGCCCCTCGATGGTCAGGCGCTTGGCCGGGTTGGCCCGCAGCCACTTGGCGGCCTGCGTCAGCGATTGTCGGCCATCCGCCGTCAGGGTCCAGCTGTCAAACCCGAAGAAGACATCCTGCAACCCGGCAGTGGCGGTCGCCAGCTGCTCCCGTTGCAGCTCTTCCAGACGCTCTCCGGTGCCAGCCGAGGGATCTGCTTTGGCCACCATGATCCCGCTGTCCACGCTTTCTTCCTTCGGCGCTTTCCCTCCGGTGACGGGCTCAAACCCACCCAACGGCTCCGGCCCTCCGGCTGACCCGACCGACCCAATGGCCGGTACCGGCTCCTGGGACATTCCCATTCCCCCGGCCGAACCCGATCCGCCACTCCCCGTTGCATCAGGGTCCGGGGATGCCGGGGTTCTGGCAATTAGGTCTTGCTCCGACAGGCTCCCACCCGGAAGCCCCGTCGAGGCCGTCGCCTGGTCCCCCGAGCCGCCCATGGCGGCCTCGCCCTGTTGAAGCGATTGGGATCCGACGTCAGCTTCCAGGGATTTCTTCGCACACCCTACCCCTCCCAGCACCATCATTCCGACTGCGCTGACCAGGCAGGCTGTCCGGCACCACTTGTTCATAATGTCTTTACTCCTTGTTTGAGTGAGTCTTTCGCTCCCGGGCCTTCGATCCCGTTCCTGGGCGGACTCCGTACTACACTGGAGACCACGAAGGGGAGCTGTGATGGGTCCCTCCCGACGTCAACCGTTCCATGTCCCGGCCATCGCTGTTCAGCATGTAAATGTGGCTCTTTCCTTCCCCGGTTGAACTGAACACTAAATGCCGGCCGTCGGGAGACCAGGCAGGAGAGTCGTCCACCCCCCGGCCATTCGTGATCTGCACACGCCGGCGACCATCCGGCGTGATCAGACACAACTTGTATTGCTTGTCGTCGGTGCGGCAGACATAGGCGATCCAATCACCCCGTGGGGACCATGCCGGCGCCGCATTGTAGTCCCCATCAAAGGTGAGGCGCCGCACATTCGATCCATCGGCGCTCATGAGATAAATTTGTGGGCCGCCCCCGCGGTCCGAGGCAAACGCCATTTCCCGTCCCGTTGGCGACCAGGAGGGAGACAGGTCCGCGCTCGGATGAGCGGTGAGGCGCTCAAAGCTTTTAGCCTGGAGGTTCAGGAGATAGATTTCGGAATTCCCATCCTGGCTGGTGGCAAACGCCAATCGGCTTCCGTCCGGGGAAAACACGGGCGTAATGTTCAAGCCCGGCAGCGAAATCAAGGTCCACCGTTTCCCGGTAGCGAGCTCGATCATGTCGAGGTCCTGGCGACTCCGACTTCGATAGGCAGTGAACACCAGAAAGCGGCGATCGGGCGACCAGCGCGGCATCAGGTTGAGGGACCCGTCCACGGTAATCTGTCTGGGGTCGTAGCCGTCATAATCCATGACGAATAGCTCCCGGCCGCCTCCCTGCTCCGACACATAGGCGATCTTGGTTCGGGCGATGCCTTGCTCACCCGTGTAACGGAACACCAATTCATCCGCCAGCCGGTGGGCCATTAACCGAAGCACCGTCGGCGCGCCCACGTACCGTTTGCCGACCACGACCTCTTCCATACCCCCGTCATACACGTATCCGTCCATCACCAGGTCGGCCTCCCGCGGTCCCAGGGTTCCCCAGACCAGCACATTGACACCCTGATCCACGGCCGTTCTCAGCACCGCCTTGTCGGCGCCGGCACCACCGTTCCAGACCCCGTCCAGTTTGAGCCCCAAGCTCGCGAGATCGGTCACGGTAAACAGTTGGGAGCGCCGGAGGTCCGCGGTCAGCACCTGCGCGACCCGGTCTCCCTGCCGTGCCGCCAGGTTACCGTCCTTGAATCCGACCACCCCGATGGGAATCTTCTGAAAATCTGGCCGAGTCGCCTCCAGGAATACGTCCGTCGCGCCGGATTCCAGAATTCCCACCACCCCAGCGACCACAAGCAGGATCGTCAACAACACCGCGTTCTTCATAGCCGTTTATCCAGTCTCCCCTCCGACCGTGAAACTGAAGTGGGCGTCGAAAAAAGCCTGGGGCAACTCATTGGGGAACGGCGGCAAGGGATGCGCCGACAACACCGCCCTCTTGCCGGCCAGATCATAGTATTCGTTGCCGGAGGTCTGCTCGACTTCGACGTGGCTGACCGAGCCCCCCCGATGAAGCCGAAACTTAATGACGACTTGGATGGCCCCCTCCGGCGCCTCAACCTGCGGCGCAATCCATTTCTTGCTGATCTCGTTTTGGATCCGGGCGAGATACTGGCTGAAGCCGGGGGCCAACCCGGGCACTTGAATCCGTGCCCCGGGCTTGACAGGCCCGGCGGCCTTGGATGCGACCCTGGCCTGGGTCTCCGGTGATGGTTGCTTCGCCGCCGCGGGGAGTCGTGCCAACTGCTTGGCCAGATCTTCGGACAGGGACGACCGGGATGGGCTGTCCGGAGCCGGCCGCACGGACTCCGGGGTCGGCGCGGGCACGGCGGGAGCCTCGGGCACCTTCAACTGGCTGAGGAGCGCCTGCACATTGGTCTGTGGTTTGGCCGGGGCGGCTTTGGGAGAGACCGGCACCGTTTCGCGTCGGACCTCCTCGAACGATGGCGCCTCAGGCGGTAACTCAAGACCCTGCAACGCTTGGCGCAATCGGTCATTCGACCGGTCCGTTGGCACAGGCTTCACCGGGGCGGGAGTCACCCGCGGGACTTCCGGAGGCAGCTCAATGCCCCGTAAGGCCTCACGGAGTTTCAAGGGCGATCGAGGCTCGCGCGCCGGCGCCGGAGGAGGCAGCGGGTCCAGAGGGAGGGGGCTGGAATTCTGAGGCGGCACCATTTCTGTTCGCTCCGCTCGATGGTCCCGCGGCAGGTCAGGGAGCCGATCCGGGGCGGGGGGCGCGGCTGTCTTGGGAGGGGTCGTAGGAGCCGGCAGGCTCACGGGGTGAGCCGGTGCCTCCCGGGACACCCGCGGAGCCGGGTGACTGGGGCTGGCCAGGTCAACCAAGGACACTTGATAGGAAGCCAAGGGGCGCTCAAACGAAGGAGCCAACCGGAGGCTCGTGGCCATCACCAGCACGCCGACATGGACCGCCATGGACAATCCCAGCATGGTTCGGGCCAATTTACCTTGGGGCCCGAGGAGGCTCCCCGCCTCATCCGCCAGAGCCAGTAAATTGGGATAGGTACCACAGGTCATCGTGTTGCAGGCTCTCGAGAAACGTCGCCCCTCATTTCCCCGATTGAGCCGACCGGGTCCGGAGCGGCTGGGGAGAAACCCGTTCCAGGGCGGCCGGATCGGTGACGATTCCGAGTCGTTCCACACCCGCCCGCTTCACCGAATCCATCACTTGGACGACCGTCCCGTAAGGGACCTCACGATCGGCTCGCAGGTACACCGCCACATTGGCGTTCCGGTCCTTTTTGGCACGAAGCTCCAGCTCCAATTGTCTTCCGCTGACCTGGTTCTTGTCCAAAAATAACTTCTGGTCCCGCTCGATGGTCAAGACCACTCGCTCATCCGGCGTGATGGAATTGGTCTGGGACGTGGGCAGCCTGATATCCATCCCGCGATAGAGCATCGGAGCCGTGACCATGAAAATCACGAGGAGAACCAGCACGACGTCCACCAGGGGAATGACGTTCATCTCCGCCAGGAATCGGCGATGCCGTGCCTCGAAGATCATCCTCGCACATCCATGGGTTTGGGTCGAATCTGCATGGCGTTGAGAAATTCGATGCTGAACGCTTCCACCCGGTGCGTGGTCCGTCGAATCCGAGTCAGGAAATAGTTATAGGCGATGACCGCCGGAATAGCCGTAAATAATCCGGCCGCCGTGGCCACCAGCGCCTCAGCCACGCCCGGTGCGACCGCGGCAATACTGGCGGTTCCTTGCCGACCAATTTCAGCAAAGGCATTGATGATGCCCAGCACCGTACCCAGCAGCCCGATAAACGGAGTGACATTGGCGGTGGTTGCTAGGAAGGCTAAATAGGCCTCCTGTTTAGATATATGGTTTTGCATAATATGTGCCACGACGCGATCTAAATAGAGGCGGTCGGGAGCCGGCTGCTCGACCAGGGGGTCTACGCCTGAACTCGGGGGATAGGAGTCCCGTCCAAATTTGTCGTTCTCGGGTGTAATTCGTTCCATCACCCCGAGAAAGACGGCTGCGCTCGGGCTCTCCGTCAGCTTGCGAGCCTGCCGCCGAACCTCCTCACGGTCCTGGCCACGATCATAGGCCTGGAAGAACCGGTGCTCCTCCTGATTGATGGAGCGAAGGATGCGCCACTTGTACAGGATGATGGCCCAAGACACGACGGAGAATAGGAAGAGAACGAGAAGAACAACGATTGAAACCGCGCCCAGTGAACCGATGATTCCCAACGGACCGGAATTGAATACCATTATGTTAGCGTGATCCCTCCCGCGTTAAGGAAAAGAGCTAGCACACCGCATGCCACATCGGTGGAAGGAAATGGCGGGGCCGACGGGATTTGAACCACGCTTCGTCGCCGGCTCGACTCTGAAGCCTGTCTCGCCGGCTTCTACTGCGGGGGCCAGCCCCCTCGTAGGCTCCCCGCGAAGGGGGCACACCCCCTTCGGAACCCCCGATCGCGGGTTCAGATCCCGCGACACGGGCGCAGAATAAATGGCGGGGCCGACGGGATTTGAACCCGCGACCTCCAGATTGACAATCTGGCGTCCTAAACCAGGCTGAACGACGGCCCCATTAAGCGAAGGTATGTTGTGGATCGGCAATGGGAAAAGAGACAAGTAGTTCTGACGAGCTATGGCTATTTTACCCGGTTCCCTTGAGAGCCTTCCCACTTAGCTTGCAGTTTGGTAGGCGGAACAGGGATCGAACCTGTGACCTCTGCCTTGTAAGGGCAGCGCTCTCCCAGCTGAGCTATCCGCCCAAATCTCTAGAATTGCTGGACGTTTGCGGATGGTATCAAGTCCCCTGGGTCTTGTCAACCACATCATGAACCATTCCGAACACAGGAGCAGCGATGAAAATTTTCGACTCGGTCCGAAAAGTCATGGAGGGCGATCACGTCAGCGGACGGGAGGAACGCCGCCGTTTTCGTGGAAAGAAGTCCGCGTGCAGCCGCTTCAACCGCTCGCGTTCCACGTGCGTATAGATTTGTGTGGTGGCCAAGCTGGCGTGTCCCAGCATGGCCTGGACCGACCGAAGGTCGGCGCCGTGATCCAACAGGTGGGTGGCGAACGAATGTCGGATCATGTGCGGGAAGATGCGTTTAAAAATTCCTGCCCTGCGGGCCCGCCCACGCAGCATTTTCCAGAAACCCTGCCGCGTAAATTTGGCCCCGCGCCGCGTGACGAACACAGAGCCGGAGTTTCGGTGCTTTAAGAGTTGGCTCCGGCCTTGCTCCAAATACGCGGTCAATGCTCGACGCGCAGGATCGCCCATCGGAACCACTCGCTGCTTCCCTCCCTTACCGGTCACCAGCACATAGCCGACCGCGAGGTTCACCTGGGACAGGGGCAAATTGACCAACTCGGACACGCGGAGTCCGGTCGCGTACAACAATTCCACCATCGCCGTGTCGCGACGGTCTTCAGGGCGGGAACCGTTCCGCAACTCGAGCAGCCGGGTCACCTCGCGCTGCGTGAGAACCTTCGGCAGCCTGGCCCAGGCCTTGGGCACGCCCAGGTTGACAATAGGATTTTCCTGCGCCAGCCCTTCCTGGCAGAGAAACCGATAGAACCCACGGAGAGCCGCCATGCACCGTGCGGTCGAAGCGGGAGCGAGACCGGTGCGACAGAGGTGATTCAAAAATCCGGACAGGGTGGCTCGCGTGGCCCCGGAGGGGTGATCCACGCCCTGCGCGAGGAGGAAATCACGAAGCTTGAGCAGGTCCCGGTGGTAGGCATCCAGCGTGTTCGAGGCCAGGCCCCCTTCCACGCGAAGATGGGTCAAATAATGATCAATGACCCCGTTATCCATACTGGACCAGCCGGCAACAAAGGTCCCCGACTCCTTTCCCGAAGTAGGCCCATTTCTCGACTGCGTTTGACTATAGCGAAGAAGGGCCGTGAAGACAACAACATAGACGCCGTTTACCTTGACACTTTTCCGCTCCGTCACCTATAGTAAGAATTCAATCCGCTCGAGTCATGGCTAGGTTAGGAGACAATGCCGGAATCGGTTGTTCCCAGTTTCTTGACCAAACCCCGTCCAGCCTTTCTGCTCCTGGTCCTCCTGACTTTTCTGTTGCTCACTATTCTCCCCCTTCACGGGAGCCATTGGTTGTGGAAAGGGCCCTTTGCGTTCGCGGCCGTAGCGACCACGGAAGGGACCACTTCCGGGCCGGTGCCTCCGGCCCTCCCCGCCTTGCAGCGCGCCAAAACCCTGATTGAGTCCCAAAAAGAAGACGCGGCGATCGAGCTGCTGAATCAGGTGCTGGCCTCCTACCCAGGCTCGGATTTTGTGGATGACGCCTACCTGTTGCTGGCCGGCGCGATGCTCGGGAAACACCAGCCGGAGGAGGCCGTCTCCTACCTGACCCAGCTCTTGAACGAATTTCCCACCTCCGACCTGGCCGGGCGGGCCCGGCTGTTGCTGGGAACCGCCTACGGCGAAATGAACCAGATGGACACCGCGCTGGCCGTATTGGCCGAAGCCCGGAGCTACGCCCCCGATCCGAATACCAAGCGGGAAGCCGTCAAACTCATCGGAGAACTCCTGACGAAAAAGGGCGACTTCCTCAAAGCCATCCAGAACTGGCTCGAGGAGATTTCCTACTCCTCACCCGGACAGCAGGCGGAGGTTCGCGAGCGAATCAACAGTCTCGTGCTGGCTCGAATGGACAAGAAGGCTCTCCTGGAGGTTCGCGATACCTATCCCTCGAGGTTCCCGGGAGATCTGGCCTTGATCAGGCTGATCGAGGCCTATACGGCCCACGGGGAAGAATTTCAGGCGGAGCGGAACATCCGGCTCTTTCTGGCGCGCTTTCCCAACCATGAATACGCCCAAACCGCCTGGGACATCCTGCGATCCTTCAAGGCCAGGCTCAAGACCAGCCAATACGTCCTGGGTGCTATCCTCCCGCTGTCCGGTCAGCTGACGGCCTTCGGCAACGACTCGTTGAACGGGATCCGTCTCGCCCTCGAAAAGGGACGGGACACATTGGGTCTCAACAACATCGGGTTGGTGATCAAGGACAGCGTGGCGGACAAGGCGGTCCTGCGCGCGGAACTCTCCGGCATGATCGAGGAGGACCGGCCCCTGGCGGTGATCGGGCCGCTGCTCTCGCGCGACCTGCAGATGCTGGCGGGGCTCGCCGAGCGGAGCGAAACTCCGTTTATCACGCCCTCCGCCACCCTGCCCGACGTTCGGCGCCTGGGCTCGTTCTTGTTCAGCACGGCTTTCACCCTTCCCCAGCAAACGAGCCGCCTCGCCGATTACGCCATGGGGACCTTGGGCTACCGCCGTTTCTGCATCCTGTACCCCGACAATTCCTACGGGCGGGAATTGACCCGCCGGTTCACCCAGGCCATTCACCTGCGCGGCGGAGAGATCATTGCGGCGGAGTCCTACAAGGAACGGGACACGGACTTTGGCCCGCAAATCCAACGCCTCAAGGCCGAGGATCTGGGGCGATATGGAACCTCCGAGCGCACCAAAACCAGCAAAGGCACGGAGCAGGTCACCTATATTCCGGGGTTCGATGCACTGTTCCTTCCGGGCAGCTCCACGCAGATCGCCCTGATCGCGGCGCAGCTGGCCTTCTACGATGTCAAGGTCCCTTTACTGGGGAGCAACGCGTGGAACTCGCCGAAGCTCCTGCGCTTGGCTGACCGCTCCATTGAAGGCAGCGTGTTCTTGGACGGCTTTTTCCTGGACAGCCCCGATCCGGCGGTCCGGGAATTTGTCGACCGGTACCGGCGCCGGTATCAAACCAATCCCTCCCTGTTCGCGGCCCAGGCCTATGACGCCACATGGCTGGTGTTGGACGCGATTCGGAAAGGGGCCACCTCCGGGCGGGAGGTTCGTGACCAGCTCCTCCAGATCCAGGACTTGCCCTCGCTGGGAGGACCGGCGGCCTTTGGCCCTGCTGGCGCGCTGAACCGGAAAATTTTCGTCATTCAAGTCAAGGATGGAAAGTTTGTCCAGTTAAACTGATTCCCGGAGCGATGAATTCTCTTTCCCACATTCTGCATACGATTTCCTTCATGGCCCTGCCGTTGTTGTTGGCCATGGTGCTGCACGAATACGCCCACGGCTGGATGGCCAGCCGGTTCGGCGACCCCACGGCCCGGCTGCAGGGGCGGCTCACCCTCAATCCGTTGGCCCACCTGGATCCGTTCGGCTCGGTGATCGTACCGATCCTGTGCCTGCTCGTGCCCGGCGGGTTTTTTATCGGGTGGGCCCGGCCGGTACCGGTGGACCCTTCGTTGCTGCGCAATCCTCGTCGGGATATGGCCCTCGTGGCCGCGGCCGGGCCCGGCATGAACTTCCTGCTGGCGATCGGAAGCGCCGTCCTGCTCGGCGTCCTGTTGCGGATCGACCCTTCCTTGGCGGCCTACTGGCCGCCTCAGCCTGGGGTGGGACCCCGTCAGGACTTCCTGGGAATGCTGCTGCTTCCGGTCGCGGCCATGGCCCTGTATTCGGTCTTGATAAATCTCCTGCTCATGGTGTTTAACCTTATTCCCATTCCGCCGTTGGATGGAGGCCGCGTGCTGACCAGCCTTCTCCCGTTGCGCTCCGCGGCCGCCCTGGGACGGCTCGAGCCTTACGGCATGTTGATCATCGTCGGACTCATCGTCCTGGACCCACACATTCATGTTATCCGCACCATCACCGGAACCCTGGTCCACCAAATGGCTGGCAGCCTTCTATCGACAGTGCTACAGTGAGACGACCGCAATAGGTCGAGCCGAGTGAAGGGAGCCTGGAGAGACGCCGTGCGCAAACGAGTGCTGAGCGGAATGCAGCCCAGCGGCTTGCTGCACCTGGGCAACTTGCTGGGAGCCTTGGAGAACTGGAAGGCCCTGCAGTCGGAATTCGACTGTTTCTTCTTCGTCGCAGACTGGCACGCGCTGTCCACGAACTATGCCGACACCAGCCGAATCAGGGAGTTCAGCCGGGAACTGCTCATCGACTGGTTGGCCGTCGGCATCGACCCCAACCAAGCCACCGTGTTCATTCAATCCCGGAATCCCGACCACGCGATTCTGCACGTGCTCCTGTCCATGATCATCCCGATCCCCTGGCTGGAACGGAATCCGACGTACAAGGAAAAGCGGGAGCAGATCACGGACCGCGATTTGTCCACCTATGGCTTCCTGGGCTATCCGGTGCTTCAAGCCGCCGATATCCTCCTCTACAAGCCGGACTACGTCCCCGTTGGGAAGGATCAACTTCCGCATTTGGAGCTGACCCGGGAGATCGCGCGACGATTCAACAGCCTGTACCGCCCGGTCCTGCCCGAGCCCAAGGAACACTTGACCAAATTTCCCAAAGTGCTCGGCACCGACGGACGCAAGATGAGCAAAAGCTACGGGAACACCATCAACCTGTCGGACCCGGAGCCGGTCGTTCGGCAGAAACTGAAGACCATGGTCACGGATCCGGCCCGGGTGAAGCGAACGGACCCCGGGAACCCGGATGTGTGCCCCGTGTACGACTTCCACAAAATTTTTTCCTCAGCCGGCGTCCTCGAACGGGTGAATCGCGAATGCCGGACCGCGGAGATCGGATGTATCGACTGCAAAAAACTGGTGGCGGACGCGATGGTTGAGCGTTTGACCCCAATCTGGGAGGCCCGGACGGCCCTGGTGGAGAAGCCGGACCAGGTGGAGGAGGTCGTTCGGCAAGGAACGCAGCGTGCGGCCAAGGTCTCCTCCCAGACTCTGGAGGAAGTCAAAGAGGCAATGCACCTGTCATAAGCGGCGGGCTTGCCGGCGCGCATCGGCGCTGCCGGATCAAGCATAGGCTGGACCTTCAGCAGGGAGGGCCTGCATGCGGAAGGCAACAAAGCTGGGACTGGGCGGAGTAGCGGTCTTCGGGGTGTTCCTTTCCGGTTGCGCGACCATGATCAACTCCCCGACCCAGTCGGTCCTGATCACGTCGGACCCGGCGGAGGCCAAAGTGGTGATCGACGACCGCGTGCACCTGAAAACCCCGGGTATTGTCAGCTTGAGCCGAAAAGCCACGCACATTGTGGTGTACCAAAAGGAAGGGTACAAGCCGGAGGTCGTGCGGATGACCCGGGGACCTTCCGCGTGGTCCTTGCTGGATGTGCTCTGTCTGCCGCTCATGTATTTTTGTTTCCGGGACGACCTGGACTCCGGTGGGTTCTACGCGTTCGATGACACCGTCCATATGAATCTGACCAAGCTGGCGAACGGCGAAAACGACCCCGTCCGGCCCGAAGCCTCCAGCATGGCTCCTCCCTGATCCTGGACGCCGTCCTGGTTCTTGTGAAACAACCGGACGAACGGCGTGTCCTCAAGGTGGCCCACAACCCGTCCCTGCCTTGACAACCTTTTCATCCCTGAGTAGGATGCATCCCTCCTGATCCACAAAAAATCCCTGTATTTTTTCCTTTTGACGGAGTTGGACAGACCTATGGGAATCCGCATTGGCATCAATGGGTTCGGGCGGATCGGGCGCAACGTGTTGCGCGCTTCGCTCGACGATCCCGAGTTGGAATTTGTCGCCCTCAATGACCTGACCGACGCCAAGACTCTGGCGTACCTGCTGAAGTACGACTCGGTGCACGGTACGCTCCCGGTCTCCGTGGAAGCCAAGGACGATCAGATCGTGGTGGACGGCAAGGCCCTCACGATCCTGGCCAAGAAGGATCCCAAGGAACTTCCCTGGAAGGAGTTAGGCGTGGACCTGGTGATCGAGTCCACGGGACGATTTACCGACCGCGAGGGCGCCAGCCGGCACCTCTCGGCGGGAGCCAAGCGG
>JBFFYZ010000004.1:0-24108 GCA_041568895.1 Nitrospiraceae bacterium | reverse complement strand
CCCGGAGCGATCCAGGGAGTAAAGAGGAATCGGAAGAAGAGCCACGCGATGACGGCCATCGAGAAGGGCTTGACCGCCCAGTTCACGAAGAGGGTGACCAAGAGCCCGGCCGGACGCTGGCCCACGTTGCGGATCGAGGCGAAATCGACTTTCATCATCATCGGCGTGATCATGAGCCAGATCAGGGCCGCGATGGGAAGGTTCACTTGGCTCCCGTGCACCAGGTCCCACTCCCGAAGCTGCGAAACCGCCTCGGGCGCGTGTCTGCCCACCAGCACCCCTGTAATCATGCATAGGGCCACCCAGGCGGACAGATACCGTTCGAACGGGTTCAAACGTTTCTGAGTCGTGTGCGCTGGAACCGGCGCAACCAGGGTTTCCATTTCTGCTGTCTCCTTAATTACTTTGGATTCGCCGGCTTCCGCGCGCGCACGAAGGCACTCATGAATTTTCCATCCACCTGCGAGGCGGCCGTGACATGGTCCAACCCGGTGCCGGCGAGAAACTCCCGGGCGTCATCGGCCCGGTAGATACGGGTCGGCACCAACTCGATCTCCTCAAATCCCGCTCGGGCCAACTTGTCCCGGTACTCCGATTCTTCCAGTGCCCCCGCTACGCACCCGATCCAGAGCTCGACGTTCAGCCGGATGTCCTGGGAGACAGGCCCCCGGACCACCACATCGGACACCGCGAAACGTCCGCCGGGTTTGAGCACGCGAAAGGCTTCCGACAGGGCCCGGTCCTTGTCGGGAGACAGGTTGATCACGCAATTGGAAATGACGACGTCCACCGACTCGTCGGGGAGGGGGATTTCCTCAAGCTCCCCCTTCAGAAACTCGACGTTCTCAATTCCGGCCTTGCGCTGGTTGTCTCGAGCGAGGGCCAGCATCTCGTCCGTCATGTCCAGCCCATACACCTTTCCCGTCGATCCCACGCGCCTGGCCGAGAGCAACACATCCAGGCCGCCGCCTGAGCCCAGATCCAGGACGATCTCGCCGGGAAAGAGTTGAGCCAGAGCCGTGGGGTTGCCGCATCCCAGCGATGCCATAATGGCTTCCGATGGAAGTCCGGCAACCTCCTTGTCCGCATAGAGATCGGAGGTGATGGGGTCGGCCTTGTCACCGGGAGCGTCGCCGCCACAGCATCGGCTGCCCCCTCGCTTGGCCTGCAAGGCGGCCTGAGCGTATTCACCTCGGACGATTTGTTTAATATCCTTCTCTATGTTTGGATCAGTCATGGTGGGCACCTCCTACATACATCAATAAATCTTGATGGTTTTTAGTAAAAAAAAGCTATCCGCAGCAGCCAGTCCCGCCTTTGGCCTCCTGCTTGGGGGCTTTCAGAGACTGGACGAACTCCCGTACCTCCTCGAGGGTTTCAGGGTTTAAGGAATAATAAATCCAACGACCTTCCCGCCGGTCCCGCAACAGTCCGACGTCCTTCAGCGTTTTAAGATGAAAAGAAAGAAGGGGTTGACTCATCCGGAGGTCCTCCGTCAGGTCGCAGACGCATTGCTCGCATGCCAGCAGACAGTCGATCACGCGGAGCCGCGTTTCGTCTGCCAGGGCATGGAACAGGCGGGCGGTCTTCCGCAGGTCCTTGGTCTTACTCGTTGGCATGGAGACAATATATCAATAAATTTTGATATGTCAAGGGGGGGAATTTTTTTTGGAAGTATCAGGAGGCACCCTGGGGAGTTTAGGGTTCAACTAAACGAAGGCGGCGGCCGTCCAGCTCTTGGATCACCTGGGTAAGTCGATGGGGGACCGCCCTGGCGCGTTGTCTGGCCTGTCGCCAGTCCTTGTGGATCTGTTTGGTGGCCTTCAGCTTGAGCTGCCGCGCCAGTTTCCGAAATTCGGCGCGCTCCTCGTAGTTCCCCAGCCGGGTTTGAATGCGCCTGATGCGCTTCACCAGTTCAGGCCTGGGATCCGGGTGATCCAGTGCCCATTCCTCCTGGTAGCGGATGGTCTTGAGTCTGAGCCGGAGGGCATGCAGTGTCTTCCGCTTGGGCTTGGCCGTCGCCTCCCTCACAAAGTCCTGGAGGGCGTCCGCGTGAACCCGACGGAGCTGCTCCAGGCGGGCGTCCACCCAATCTGTGGAAATCGGACTTTGGAACAGGGCGTGCCGGCGAAGGTACCGCTCGATTTTTCCCGCGGTTCCCTTACGCGCAAGTTTGCCCAGCCGGGTCCGGATTCGGGCCTTGACCTTCCGCCGGTCCGACTTGGAGGCCTTTCGACGTTTCAAATACCGTTCGAAGACCTGCAGGGTCCGCAGCGAACTCAACCAGGACACACATTGTCTTATTTTTTTGGCCTGGCGGTCTTGCCCTCCCAGCTCGAGATAGGCCTGTATCCGCCTGAGGTGGATGCGGAGACGGTGGACGATTTTGGGGCGTGTCTTTCCCGCGGCGAGGCTCCTGGCCGCCTGAAGCGCAATCCTTCGGTACTCATTGGCACGGTCCTGACCTTCGTTTTGGTGAAGCATGTGAAAACTCAGCGTTTTTAAGCCCTATAGATGAGGGGAGGGTGCGTGCTACAATAACGCATTCCGATCCTCCCGGCCGTCACATTTTTAACGCATTCCTTTAACTTTTGCGAGGCTTCATATGGACTGTATCCTGTTCCGGCACGGCATCGCGATGGATCCTTCAGAATGGGATGGTCCGGAACCGGAGCGTCCACTCACCGCCAAGGGCCAGGAGAAAACCAAGAAAGCCGTCGCCGGACTCCTGGCGCTGGACGTGGTGCCCACCCACCTCCTGACCAGCCCGTTTGTCCGTGCCCGCGACACCGCGAAACTCATCCGGGAGGGACTGCCCCAGCGAATTGAGCTGCAGGAACGGGATGAGCTGCTGCCCGATGCCCGACCGGACAAACTGATTCAGTTGCTGGATTCGCTGCCGTCCAATGCCTGCGTGATCTGCGTGGGCCATGAGCCTCACCTGGGGGAACTTGCGGGGTGGCTGGTCTTCGGAAAGCCGATGCCGGGCCTTGCCCTGAAGAAAGCCGGGGCCTGCTGCATCGGATTCGAAGGGGCCCCGAAACCCGGACAAGGGCAGCTCCGGTGGTGGCTGACTCCGGCACAACTCAGGCAGTTGGGGAAGGTTTAGTCACCCGCTGCTTGTTGTTCACGAGCAGGGGCTCGATCTTGGACCGGAGATCCTGCTGAATTTCTTCCGGCGGCTTGCGGGCGTCAATGACCTCAAATTTGAACTCCTCCGCCATCTTGTCGAATTCCTCGATGAGCAAGCCCTGATATTTCTTGAAGCTGTCGTATAAATCCGCCCCGAGCTTCAGATCCATTCCGGACTCCCAAAAGTTCATCCCCTTGGTTTCGATCACCCGCAGGGCCAGCGTGTCGACGTCGATCCGAAGGTAGCAGGCCAGATCGGGCACAACGGCAAATCCGAACACATCCCGAATCCAGGCGCGATCGCCGCTTCGCACGGCGTCCCGCGCAAAGGCCGTGTAAATGTACCGGTCGGCCAGGACGATAAAGCCGGACCGGAGAGCCGGGATGATCTGGTGCTCCAAGCGGTCGGCAAAGTCCGTGGCGTAGAGCAGGCTGAACGACCAGCGGTCCAGAATGTTTCCCTGTTTGGCCGCCTCAATGGTTTTGGACATCAAGTTGGAGCGGGTCCATCCGGTCGTCAGCACGCCGTACCCCTGCACCTCCAGCCATTCCTGCAGCATCTCGATATGGGTCGAGCGGCCGACCCCGTCGGTGCCTTCGATCGCGATCAGTTTGCCCTTCAGGTCACTCAGATTCTGGTAGGCCAAACCGTCGCCAAAATAGCATCGCGCGTTTCCCATGGGTTCCTCGTTTCGGCCGATAGTGCTCCAACGCGGTCGTGACCAGTTGGCGCATCTCGTTCTGCTGTTCGGTGATGTCCTTCGTGGCGTCCAGGGTGATCAACCCGTACTCCCCGACGATCTTGTCGTACTCCGAAAGGATCCGGGATTGGAAGATCCGGAAGCTTTCCGTGAGGTCCTGGCTCAGGCCCAAGTCCATGCCGGCCTCGTAGTATTTCAATTGCGCCCGCGTCCCTCCCAGCAAACGGTCGATGGCGACCTCAATGGGGACCCGGAAGTAAAAGGCCATGTCCGGCCGGATGGCAAAGTTGTACAGCTTCCGGACCCAGGACGGGGAGACTCCCCGGACCGCGTCCCGGGCAAAGGCGGTGTACACGTAGCGATCGGCCAGCACGATCATCCCGGCTTTGAGGGGAGGAAGGATTTCGTGGTAGAGCCGGCTCGCGAAATCCGTCGCGTGGAGGAGGCTGAACGTGGTGGGTGTCAAGGCCTTGCTCTTCTTGCCTTTGCGGGTCGTCTCCCTGACCAACGCCGAGGAGTTCCACTCCGTGAAAAAGACCCGGAAGCCCTTGGCGTCGAGCCATTTCTGGAGCAGTTGTAATTGGGTGCTCTTGCCGGACCCGTCGATACCCTCGACAATGATCAGCTTGCCGGGGAACGAATGCGGCTGGTCGAAGGTGAGGACGGGAGGCGTCATTACGAAACCCCTTCTGTGGGATGGACGACAAACTGCACCGAACGTTTGAACACTTTCTGAAACAGGTCGGCCCGCTGCTGGGCCGACCAGACCTCCAATTCGGGATCCCCCACGGTCCGAAGGGTTATTATAACCGGCTTTTCGACCTTCACGGTCAGGTCCTGAATGACCGAAAAATGGCTGCGATCGAGGGCGTCTGCGATGCGGAGCAAGGCGCTGAGCCGTTCCAGGACGGCCTGGTGGCGGGGTTGGAGGCGTTTGAATGGCGTATGGCCCTCCTGGGGCAAGGCCCGGCGATGGTAGCGGGCGATGTTGGCGATCAGTTCGATCTCCTCCGCGGTCAGTCCCGAGAGGTCGCTGTTCTTGATCAAATAATAGGCGTGCTTGTGATGCTGGCGGGCATTGACCAAATAGCCCACGTCGTGCAACAGCGCCGCATATTCCAGCCATTCCCGCTCCCGGTCATTGAATTCATGGAGCCGGACGGTTTGATCGAAGAGTTGCGTCGCCAGCTTGGCCACGTGCCGCGAATGGCCTTCCGGATAGTGGCAGCGGCGGGCCAGCTGCAGGACGCTGCGCAGCCGGATATTGGGAATTTCCTGTTCGGCCCGAATGCCTTCCCGGTGAGTGGCGATGAAATCGTACAGGAGTCCCTCGCGGAGCGCCTTGTCCGAGAAGGTCACCTCCTCCAGCCCGGTCAGTTTCATGAGGTGGTGGAGGATCGAGGCGGCAGGCAGCAACGTGTCCACCCGCTTGGGGTTCAGTCCCGGAATGCCCAGCCGGGTCTTCAGGGGTGCTTCCCGAAGAAGGTCCCGTACCGCCCCGATTTCCTTCCGGGTGACGGTCGCGAGGTTGAGCTTCGGCAGCGGTTTCCCGGTCCGATTCAGGTGGATGATTTCCGCCAGGTTCGCGGCCATGCCGGAGGCGGCGACCAGCTTGTCCAGTCCCTTGGTTTTACATCGCTGGAGAGCCTTGGTGAGCTGCTCGTCGATGGCGGCCTGCATGGTCTTTAAAGAGGACTTGGTGGGAGGGTCGGCGGTGAGATAGAGATCTTTCAACCGGAGCGCGCCGAGCTTGAGGCTGTGCCCTTCTACCATGGTGGCCCGGGTTCCTACGATCAACTCGACCGAGCCCCCTCCGATATCCACGATCAAACAGGGGCTGTCCGGAAGGTCCATGCTGTTCCGGACCCCCAGGTAGATCAGGCGCGCTTCTTCCTGGCCGCTGATGAGGCGCACCGCCAGGCCCGTCTGCCGAGCGATGGCTTCGATGAACGCGCCCCCGTTTCTGGCTTCGCGGACCGCGCTGGTCGCGACCGCCAGGATACGCTCGTACCCTTTGTTTCGAGCCAGGGTGGTGAGGGTGTGCACGACCTCCAGGCCGCGAGCCATGCTGGCGGAGGAGAGCCGTCGCTTGGTGAAGGCGCCCTCGCCCAATCGGGTCATGTCCTTGAACCGGTCGAGGATTTTGTAGGAGGTATCCGGCTCGACCTCAGCCAGGACGAGATGAATGGAGTTGGTACCGATGTCGAGAATGGCTAGTTTCATCGTCCACGGGCGTCGTCAGGGTGTCGAGGGGAGGGTATGGCGGATAATTTTCCCCTCGACCAGGTACACCACCAGCTCCGCGACGTTGGTGGCGTGGTCGGAGATGCGCTCAATGTACTTGGCGATGAAGGCCAAGCGGATAGCCCGTGAAATTGTCGCCGGGTTTTCCATCATGAAGGATAGTAACTCCCGAAACAGTTGCTCGGTCAGGTCGTCCACAAAATCGTCGTCGCCGCACACCTTTCTGGCGAGGCCGGCATCCCGATTGACGAAGGCGTCAAGGCTCTCTTTCACCATCGTGAGCCCCCAGTTGGCCATCCGCGGGATGTCGATGTAAGGCTTGAGCTGAGGCTCCTCATTCAGCTCGATGGCCCGCTCGCAGATGTTTTCGGCCAAGTCGCTCATTCGCTCCAATTCGGTGGAGATCTTCATGGCCGTGGTGATGAACCGCAGGTCTCGTGCGGTGGGTTGGTGCAGGGCCAGCAGGCGAATGCAGTTTTCATCCACCTCCACGTCCATCGTGTTGACCTGGCGGTCGTTCTGGATGACGCGGCGAGCCAGGTCCGAGTCACGGTCCACCAGGGCCTGGATCGCGCCCTGGACCTGCTGTTCGACCAGGCTGCCCATGCGAAGGATTTGCTCCTTCAGCTGGGTCAGCTCTTCATCAAAGTGACGCTGCATGAAACCCCCATGAAGACTGCTGTTCGATTCGCGAACCTATTGTAGAGGATCGGACGAGAATGTTCACCCCCTCACACCGGGCACCCGTGGGCCTTAGCCGAACCGGCCCGTGATGTAATCTTCGGTTTTCTGGTTTCGGGGGGTGGTAAAAATCGTTTTGGTGTCGCCGTACTCGACCAGTTCTCCCAGGAGAAAAAAGCCGCACCGGTCGGACACCCGTGCGGCCTGCTGCATGTTGTGGGTCACGATCACGACCGTGTACCGTTCTTTGAGGGTGAAGATGAGTTCTTCGATTCGGCCGGTCGCGATCGGATCCAGGGCCGAACAGGGCTCGTCCATCAGGAGCACCTCCGGTTGCACCGCGAGGGCGCGGGCGATACACAGGCGCTGCTGCTGGCCACCGGAGAGGCCCAAGGCGCTCTCGCGGAGTCGGTCCTTGACCTCCTCCCAGAGGCCGGCGCCATTGAGGCTGTCCTCGACCACCTGGTCCAGGGTTCGCTTGTCCCGCCACCCCTGCAGGCGGGGGCCGTAGGCGACATTATCGTAAACGGACTTCGGGAAGGGGTTGGACTTCTGGAAGACCATGCCCACGCGTTTTCGCAAATCCGT
This sequence comes from Nitrospiraceae bacterium, assembly GCA_041568895.1. Lineage (GTDB taxonomy): Bacteria > Nitrospirota > Nitrospiria > Nitrospirales > Nitrospiraceae > JBFFYZ01. The sequence continues at coordinate 16,762 of JBFFYZ010000004.1, read as the reverse complement.
CACGTCCACGTGCGGATCGTAGATGTCCTTCTCATCCAGCTCGATGCGGCCCTCCATCCGAGCCCCCTCGATCAAGTCGTTCAACCGGTTCAGGCACCGCAGCAGGGTAGATTTTCCGCAGCCGGAGGGCCCGATGAACGCCGTGACCTCATTAGCTGGAACGGCCAGGTTGACCTTGAACAGGGCCTGGGTCCGGCCATAATAGAAGTTCAGGTCGGCGATGCGGATTTTGACGCTACCTATCGATTCTGGCATGGCTGTGACCTTGTGCGATCCCTGTTCAGGGCGGCGGGATGAGACCCAGTCCCCAAGAAATGCCGCGCGCGCTCCCTCTTTTGACATAGCGGTCCCCTCAGGCAAGACGCCTTGATAGCCGACGGACGGTCATACAGCCGATCCGGCATATCGTTTCCTCAAGCGGTTGCGGATGGTCACGGCCAGCAGGTTCAACGCGATGACCACGACGATCAACGTGAGTGTAGTGAGATACACCATGGGCTTGGCGGCCTCCACGTTGGGCGATTGAAACCCGACGTCATAAATGTGGAAGCCCAAATGCATGAACTTGCGCTCCAGATGAAGAAAGGGAAAGTGCCCATCCAGTGGGAGGGCAGGGGCCAGTTTCACGACTCCGACCAGCATCAGAGGCGCCACCTCGCCGGCGGCCCTGGCCATGGCCAGGATCAATCCGGTGAGGATCCCCGGAAGGGCGGAGGGCAAGACGACTTGCCGAAGGGTTTCCAGCTTGGTCGCCCCGAGGGCGATGGAACCCTCCCGGAAGTCTCGGGGCACCGCCGACAGCCCTTCCTCCGTGGCCACGATCACGACGGGCAGCGTGAGGAGGGCCAGGGTCAACGACGCCCACACAATTCCGCCCGTTCCGAAGGTCGGGTTCGGGAGGGACTCCGGATAGAACAGGTGGTCGATGGTGCCCCCGATGGCGTACACGAAAAATCCCAGGCCGAACACCCCGAAGACGATGGAAGGGACGCCGGCCAGGTTGTTCACGGCGATCCGGACCAGTTGCACGATCAAACCCTGTCGGGCGTATTCCCTGAGATAGATGGCGGCAATGACCCCAAAGGGAGTCACCGCGACCGTCATGATCAACACCATCATGACGGTGCCGAAAATGGCCGGAAAGATGCCACCCTCGGTGTTGGCCTCCCGGGGTTCATCCGATAAAAACTCCCACAGTCGGGTCACGTACAGGGCACTTTTCTCCGGCCAATGCATCGCATTGGGCTGAAGAATCCGAATGACTTGTGAGATGGGCAGCCGGTGTGTTTGCCCATCCGCTAGCAAGACTCCCACGTGCTGCCCTGTCGTTTGCCCGTACAGGGCGTCCAATTCCTCGGCCACCCGGCGGTATCGGTTTTCAAGTTCCGCCACGTCGGCCTGCCATTGTTGGTCCTGTTGGGCCTCGGCCTTTGTCAGGGTGCCGTCGAGGACCAAGGCGCGCCGTTTCAACCGCAGGCGATCCAGCTTGTAGTTGATGTCGCCGATGAGGTCCTGCTCGATGTGCCGGATTCGATCATGCAGCCGATTGGCCCGCCTGATCAACCCAGGCAGCTGCTCCCAGGCGGCCGGGCCTTCGGCCAGGAGGCGATCGTCTTCCCATATCGCCTCGATTCGACCCAGCAGCGGTCCCCATTCCCGCCGCTCCAGAAGGGTCAGCTCGGGTGGCGCGGTCCGGGAGGCGATGTGCTTCACTTCCACCCAGCGAAAATCCGAGCCGAAAACGTCCCGATTGCCCACGCGAAACTTGATGCGTTGTCTCCCTTTCGGATGGTCGGGGTCGGAGGAATACGGAATGGTTTCCCGGGTGACCTCCTCTCCGATGAGCCGCGTCTTGTCCTGGAGCTGCACGTCCCAGATCACTGCAGGCCAAAACGCGCCAAGCCCGTTGATCATCAGCAACGCCAGGAGCCCCCCCACCATCAGGAGGCTCAGGGCGACCCCGGAGGCGGTGAGCCAAATAAACACTGCTCCGGTCCGCCAGAACGCCCGCATGGAGTCGAGCGATTGAGTGATTTGTGGTCTGATCATTTTCACTCCCTGCACAGTCCCCAATCACTCAATCAAAATGGTCAAATCACCCAATTTCCGATTACAGATGGCTGTATCGTTTCCGAAGGCGCTGGCGAACCAGCTCGGCCAGCGTGTTGATGGCAAACGTGACGAGGAACAACAGCAACGCCGCCAAGAACAACACCCGATAGAGGGTGCCGCCGTGGGGCGCTTCGGGAATCTCGACCGCGATGTTGGCAGACAGGGTCCGAAACCCGTTGAACCAGCTCCAGTCCATGATCGGGGTGTTGCCGGTAGCCATGAGCACGATCATGGTTTCCCCGATGGCCCGCCCGAAGCCGATCATGATGGCGGAAAAAATCCCGGGACTGGCCGCAAGGATGACCAGGTAGGTTACCGTTTGCCAGCGTGTCGCACCCAGGGCGAGGGATCCCGCGACCAGATGCCGGGGCACGTTCGAGAGCGCTTCTTCCGAAATGCTGTAAATGATCGGGATGACCGCGAAGCCCATCACGATTCCCACTACCAGGGCATTCCGCTGGTCGTACTGCACGTCGAATGTGGTGGTCAGCCACTGCTTGAAGTTTCCGCCAAATAGCCACTGCTCGATCGCCGAGTTTGTCCATAAGCATGCGGCAATGCCGGCGACCAAGAGCGGGACCAAAATCAGGGCTTCCATGCCGGGGCGGCAGGAATGGCGGAGCGGAGTCGGCACCAACTGCCACAGGGCCGAGGCGGCGAGCACCGTCAGGGGCAGGACCACGAGCATTCCGACGGAAGCGGGAAAAACCTCTTCGAGGTACGGCGCCAGCCAGAGCCCAGCCACAAAGCCCAGCACCACCGTCGACAACGCGGCCATGATTTCGATGATCGGCTTGATCATGCCCCGCAGGTTGGGGTGCATGAATTGCGAGGTAAAGATGGCGGCCAGGATTGCGAGCGGGATGGCCAGCAAAAGGGCGTACAGGGTTCCTTTGATGGTCCCGAAGGCCAGCGGAGTCAGACTCAATTTCGGCTCAAAGTCATCCGAGCCGGATGAAGACTGCCAGACATAGGCCGGTTTGTTGTACCCCTCGTACCAGATTTTCCCGAACAGGGTGGGCAGGGTCACCTCGGGGTGAGGGTTCTTGAGGTCATACAGATTGAGCGACCTCTCCCCCTGATAGGTCAACAGGCCGTCCGACTTAGGCGCCATGGCGAGGGCTACCACCGGCGGCCCTTTTCCCGGCACCCGGAGAAGGGTTCGGGCGGACGTGCCGTAGTGGACGAACACGCCGCCCTGTTGGTCTCCGGTAAGAAACCCCTTGTCCCGTTTGGAAGGTGAAAAGGCGGTCACCGGGGCCGGATGCGTGGCGAACGTATGGATTTGTCGCAGGACCCACTCCTGGGGATTGATAGCATGGCGTACCTGAATCCAGGTCGACACCCCTCCTCCTGCGGTCATGACCACGAGCGTGCGGTCACCGAGTAAGAAGGCGAGATTGGTGATGGCCCGGTTGCCGGGCACGGCATGGGTGCCGACCAGCACCGGGTGATTCGGTGTCTCCATGTTGACATGGTGAATGTGCCCGTCCTCGGTGCCGAGGTACGCGTTCAGCAACGGGGTATCCAGGGCCAGCGCCGTCACGACCGTGGCAGGTCCGGGTGGGGGAATCGACTGGATCCCCGTGATCTCCTCATCCTCGATGCGAGCGTAAATCAACGCGCCGCCTTGAACGAGGGCGAGGAGCCCCGAGCCGCTGTCTCCGGACCGATAGGCCAATGCGGTGATTGCGGAGTCGGCGATTGCCAGCGGCGGTGCTATGGTGAGGTAGGGGCGTTTGGACCGTTCGCCGGATTCGGTAAACTCGGTGGCCACACCCACCTTGATCGGAATAACCTGGCCCTCCTGGGTGCCTAACAGATACCGGTTGGATCCCGCACCTGCATACGCCATCGCGGTCACGTGCGCCTGACGAAGGGCGTGGTGCGTGTCGGTCTCCAAGGGTCTTCCGGCCAGAAGGTCCACGAAATGGACCCCGCCGGGGCTCATCAGGTAGGCGACCTCCCGGTGTTCATCCAGGCCAATGTGCATCGGTTGGGCAACGGGAATGTCGTTTGATAATGTGATCTGGGCGAGCGGGGTGGCCACGGCCCGCTGGAACAGCGGCAGGACTTCAGAAACCAGAAAAAGAAAAATAGCCAGAATGCTGAAGATGACCGCGACCCCCCCGAAGGCGATCAGGTGCTTGGCCGTGGAGTCGAGGACGGTCCGGAACCGGCCGGTACGGTGGGGGAGGGGAGGCGGTTCCGACCCTGTTGTGAAGCGATTCGTCTGAGAAACCTCGGTGGTGTCCGACCGGTGGAGGGCGGTGGGTCCTTCCGGGCCACCACAATTAGTCGGGTCACTCATGGTCACGTTCCTCCGGGGCGTGGGGCAGACCGGTCCACCGGCGGATCCTTGCGGACCCAGACCCTCGGTTACCGGACGGCGGCCAGCTGCTGAGTTGCCAGCTTGCCGCCAACGGGAAAATACCCGTCCTTCAGAACCACCGATTGCCCTTGCCGGGTGTACACATACTTCAGAAATTCCCTGACGATCGGAGGCAGCGGCTTACCGGGAGCCTGATTCACGTAGATGTACAAGTACCGCCAGAGGGGGTATGAGCCGTTGTAAGCGTTTTCGATCGAGGGTTCCACGAAGGCTGCCCCGGCCTTTTTGGCCAGCGGGATCAATCGGACGTTGGACGTGGCGTAGCCGATTCCGCTATACCCGATTCCGAACAAGTCCTCCGTGACACCCTGAACAACGGAGGCGGAACCCGGTTGTTCTTTGACCAGGTCCTTGAAGTCCCCGTTCTTGAGCGCATGTTCCTTGAAAAAGCCATAGGTGCCGGAGGCCGAGTTTCGGCCGTACAGACTGATCGGAGCGTCGGACCATTCGCCGTTCAGGCCGAGTTGGCCCCATTTCGCAATACTTTCCCGGTATCCGTATCGGCGGGATTTTGAAAAAATCGCGTCCACCTCTTCCATCGAGAGACCTTGAATCGGGTTGTCTTTGTTGACGTAGACTGCCAGCGCGTCAATTGCGACTGGATAGGCGGTGGGTTTATACCCGAACTTGGACTCGAATTTGTCGATCTCGCTGCCCTTCATTGGTCGGGACATGGGCCCCAATTGGGCAGTGCCCTCGATCAATGCGGGCGGAGCCGTGCTTGAGCCTTTGCCTTCGATTTGAATTTTCACGCCAGGATATTGACGCCGGAATCCCTCCGCCCACAGGGTCATGAGGTTGTTGAGTGTGTCGGATCCGATGGCATTCAGCGTGCCCGAAATACCGCTGACACGGACATAGGATGGCAGGTCCGAATCTCCTTTCATCCCTCGGGGGTCTGCAGACACGGCGGCTGGGACCAGCATGCTCGCTACCAACAGACCCCATCGAACCAAATATGGGATAGGGACATACTTGGACATAAGCTCCTCCTGAGGCTCCACCATCATTCCATGCCCCCGTTGCCACCAGATTGCAGGCATGTTAACGGCGTGTTAAATCCATGCTCAGCATGGACCAATAATGAAGTTTTGTTCTATGAAAACGTTCAGTTACTTCGTGGAAAGGTGCCCGCAGTGACGCGGCGCGCCTTTTCGGTTGAGGCGTCTGTGGTGAATTCCAATCCCGGGGGTTTATCCGAGTGCGCGGGCCACTTCGTGGTGAATGGCCCAGTTCAACTCGGGGTTGGCATTTCTAAACAAGGGGCATTGCCGGTACCGGGGCGTACGGCAAAACTCCTCCTGATCCTTCAGGCTGGGTTTGAACGGTACGATCGCGGCGCGGCATTGGGCCTGGTGTTCGGGGTTTTCCGCTTCTACCAGATGGGAGCAGTGCATCCGTGGTCCTCCTTTCTGTATGGTCTGCTCCCAACCGTACTCTTTCGGTATGTCTCATCCATTACGTCCGCATTGCGGGATTGTTAAATTTTTCATGGTTGGACGGTCTGGTTTCGGGGCGGCGGGGATGGGCTCGAGGCCTGGCGTTCTGACGGTGGTCAAGACGACCGGCGGACTCTTTCAGGAGGGCCGTCTGGGTGATGGCGAACCCGCAAGAACCACAGGCCCAATAAGCGCCATTCGAGCATAGGTTATTCTGCGAGCACCGGACACAGGGGAGCAGCTTGAGCATGGCTTCTCACCGCTATGTTAACGGTGAACAGGGTTCCAGCACCGGGCGGCGTTCGTTGACGAACGCCGCCAGCAGATCGGACAGGGCATCGATGCTTCGCTGATTGAGGTCATGGACCAGGTGATACCGGAGAAACCCTTCTGGATCGATCAGCACGGTCCGGGTCCGGCGCTGGATGTTCGGCACGGAAATCCCGAAGGTCCGGTGGAGCCGGAGCAAGGGATCACCCAGGATGGGACAATGGATCGACGCCAGATGGGTGGGGGACAGTTGGTGCAAAGATCGCGGCCTCGAAGGAACCAGGAGAAAGGTGGCACTTCGTTGTTCCATGGAGGCGTGTAGGCGGTCCACAGCCAGGGTATCGTCCTGGTCGAGGAACGGAAGGAAAGTCATGACGAGCCAGCGGTTCCGGAACCGCGAGGAATCCAGGTAGGTCCAGGTGCCCTCAATAAGCGCAGGCAGTCGAAACGTCGGTACTTTCTTGCCGATACGATCCATTGGTCTCCTCCCTGTGACATTCTTGTTGGAAAACAAAGAGCCCGCGCCGGATCTCCGACGCGGGCTCTGGACTGAAGTCTCGGGCCTAGGGATTGTATGAACCGCCTATGTCATTCTTCGCTGTCCCTGGCCATCAACGGCTGTTTTGCAAACCACATTTCATAAATGGGAATCACCATCATCACCAGAAAGCTGACCACCATCATGATGTCCCCGGCCAGCATCGAGAGGACGAAGAACGGTGACAAGTACCGGATCAACCAGGGGGAGACGAGATCCAGAATGACCCCGCCGAAACCCATCCAGGTCATGAGGATTTTGGTCCGGTTACTGGCCATCGTGAGATACAACACATGGACCAGGATCATGAACACGACGGGCATGGTGAACAAATGGAAGTGGGTGACTTCCGCCAACTCCCGGAAGGACATGGGCTCGCCGAAGGTCATATCGGAGCCCAGATAGTGGTCTGCGATGCCCTTGGGAGAGAGCTCGGTCATGCTGTGGGCCCAAAAAAACGTGAACCCGAATCCGGCGAACATCAGCAAAAGGAAAAGTGTGTAGACCAGCCTGATGTGGCGATCGGTATCCCGAAGCCGAAACCGCGTGTTGAAATTACGCATCCGATCGCATCGCCGCTAAAACCCCAGGAGCGTCTCGAAAAATCCCTTCGACCGGTGGCGGGCTTCCAGCGTGTCGCTTCCCTTGCCGAGAGGTTTCAGGTAATACTCATCGATCACGACCAGGACCCGCTTCACCCCCGCGCTCATGGAGCGCACGGACATGGTCGCGCCGGAGATATTGATGATGTCCCGGTTGATCCGGATGGGGTCAATCAGCGTCTTGCCCTCGTACTGGACGTTGAACCGTTTCCGGCCCACCTCGCTGCCCCTCGATTCCCGGAACACCAGGAGCTCGACGTCGGTCACCTCGCCGTCGGCGTCTACGCCGACCATGTAGGTCATGTGCTTATGCTTGCCGATGGTGTTTTGCACCATGGCATAGCCGTTCACCTTGCCCTTGGCCTCCCCGACGTAGACCTCAAAATTCTCCTCCGGAAAACGCCATCCAATCCGTTCTTCGATCAGCGCCTTCTTCTCGGGCGTCAGCCGGATAAATTCCTTGCGGATATGCTTGGAATCGGGCAGCGTCAGCTTGACCGCTTCTTCCTCGGAGAGAAAGACTTCGGCATGGTTGATTTCCTCCTCGGTCAGGTACCGGCGGAGTTCGTCGTCCCAGATCGGCTCGGCCGCCCCAGCCGCCGGGGAGGGGATTATGAAGGCAATGGAGACGGCGAACAAGGCCATGACTTTTAGGTGAGTGAACATCCGCGCTCCTTCAATTTCATTTCGAGTTTCATAAGGACCGATCTGATCATTTCATTCGAAGGATCCGTCGGAATCCAGCCGAACATGCGGGACCCGCCCCGCCATCCCCACCGTTGGCGCTCCTCAGCGAGGCTGACCTTGGTGACGTCCCTGACCCGTTTCAGCGTGACAATCAGCCTCGAGCGGTCCCGGCTGTCCACGATCTCACGTTGAAGGGCGCCGTAGGTGCGGCCCGGCATCGGGATCTCCAGCCAATTGGTCTCGATCTGACCGTTTTCCTGGTCTTTGACCAGGACCTCGCGGTCTATCAGCGAATCGAGGGAGGCCCCCCAGACCTGGTCATATGCGCAGACCGCATACCGTTCCTGCACACCGCCCAGGGAGGCGCAACCGGCTACAGTTGCGACCATTAAAAGCAAAATGAGATATAAATTGAATTGCATGTGGTGATCGTGTCGATCGGTCCCACCGCTCTCACATTGAGAGCGGTGGGACCAGCCTATCCCTCAGAAGTACGTTGCCGCCATGAACAGGAACCCGTTTCCGTCAATCCTTCCTGATGCCGGAATGTTGACGCTGTTGCTAATCGGTGTCCCTTTTTGAGTGTTGAACTGATAGTCGAGCTTGAACACCGTGTCTTCGATCGGCCTGAAGTTCAACCCGATAGTGAGCCGTTCGAGTTCCCTGCGATTACCGCTGGTCGCGGTCAAGGTTCGGTTGTCCGTATCCGTATCCACGCGCTCCCACCGGACCACGGCCGTAAACGTCGAAGCATCCGAAAAATGAGTCGGAGCCATGTTTTTCAGCCACTCAGGCATGAAATGGTAGTTGGCCTGGACATAGTAGCCGTGCATCCCGGCCGGGCCGATGGCGCCTGGCCGCTGGTTCCCGTCGATCCGAACCCAGGCGGATTCGCCGATCAGCTCCCAGCGCCCGCGCTGGAGGGTCCAGTCCACCGCGTAGATATTGATGTTATCGGACAGCGTATTGGCTCCGGTGGCGTCCTTGTTGTTGTACTGGCCATGGTAGAACGACCCCGCGATTTCGATCCCGAGCCTGGGGCTGAAAGCGACCCGGCCCACGACGGATTTCGCGTCATCGCGGTCGCGGGATACGCTGCCCCTCGCGCCACGAATTCCGGTGTCCGTGATGGTCGTACCGGGAGTGCCATTCATGCCGTTGACGGCATAGATTTCGTAGTCCAGTTTGGACATGGCCGTGGGGTAAAAAGTCCCGTAAAGTCCCGCTCCCGCATCGAACCAGGTGCTCGGGATCACGATTCGGGAGACCATCGGCCGATCTACCAGATCGTTCAGCGGGGAGTCGTGCAGGAGGTTGAACTTACCCACGGGCATCAGCAGGATGCCCGCCCGAATGTTGACGGCTTCATTGATCAGGTAGTCCAACTGGGCAAACTCGATCTGCATGGCCCCGTCCCCCCCGACAGGCGCATTTGGCCCGCCTCGTTCGATCTCGATTTCCGTCGCAAACTTGATACGATCGGTAATATCCGCATAGATGAAGGGCACCATGCGGATCTGGCCGAAGGTGTTCCGGCTCGGGTTATCGAGATTCGGGCGGGTCAGGCTACTATACTGAGCGTCCACGTACCCACCGACTGTGGACTTCGGCGCGCTCAGGAACGGCTTGGCATAGACCAAGCGGCCGGACCCGGTCGCTCCGAATGACAGGGGGACCTTCTCTTCCCCCGGCCGCTCGGGGGCGATTTCGGTGATTCGGCCCGTGCCGGGAGCGCGTTGCTCGGGCGGCGTGATCCGCTCCCGTTCCTTCAACCGCTCCTGTTTCTCGTGCTCCTGGAACTCCGACAGTTGTTGTTCCAATTTCTTCACTCGTTCCTCAAGGGCCTTCTCTTCCGCCTGGGCCGGCATGGCGACCGTCGTGCAGAGCATCAGAGCCCCGAGGATTGACCAGATCCTCATGGTGTCCTCCTTGTTGTGATGGTCGGTGAGGGGACTCTGACGGTCCTCTGCCTGAATGGTCCTCCATGGGACTCTATGACTCCTCTAATTTCCCGGGCCCCTTACGACAACGCCGACGAGGGGAGGGACTCCCAGTTCTGAATCGACTCGAACGGGATCAGCACGATGCGTTTGCAGCGTTTGCACTTCAACTCGATTCCCTCCCGCCGCAGCTTGGCCATCAGTTGGCCGCAATGGCATCGGGCCTCGGATTGCCGGTCCTCGACGGCGGGGAGGGAATTCACGTTCGGCATGGCGATGGTTCGGGGCCTTTCTCGGCTTGGGGAAGAAAAAGAAAATGATTTTGATATTTGTTCTTAAAAAGACAAAAAAAATTAAACGGCCAAACTGGGCATATGCTTCATGAGATACGGTTGATTCAATTTATTTAGTCTTTTTTTGTTTCTTTGAAAATGAGAACGATTGTTAATATCTAAATTCACCACTCCTTGTCAAGGGTAAATTTTAAGCGTTTTTCAATGTCTTGCCAGGAGAAGGCCTCCCGAGTAGGATAACCCCATGGGTGCGAAATTGGCCATAGCCCTGGTGGTCAGGGGACTGGGGGTCCTCCTATTGGTAGGGGTGACCTCCGGTTGTGTGACCCGCTTGCCCGTCCTTCTCCCTTCCCAGGCAGATCCCCTTCAGGCTGGGGAGTCCCTGGTGTTCGGGCGGGTCCTCGCGATCCTCACGGCGCCCTCCACCCGGACCTATGAGCCGGAAATCCGATTTTTTGAGCTCCTGAATCGGTCGAGCGGGGAACGTTTCGTGATTCTGGTGGGCTCCAGGGATCAGGTTTTTGCCGTGAAGCTGCCGGTGGGGCACTATGAGTTGAGCCGCGTGCAGATCAGCGAAGGACCGTTCATGTCCATGGCGGACTTGGAGGCCAGCTTCCAGGTAGGAGCCGATCCGATCGTCTATCTCGGCACCTGGCGCTTCGGCGTGGATCAGCCACGGTATGGACGGATGGTCCTGCTGTCCCTGGTGCAGGACCAGGAAGACCGGGGAAGGACGGAACGGGAAATCCTCGCCCGATTTCCCGCCCTCTCCGGGCGACCCATTTCAACGCTGCTTCCCGCGCCGGCCACCTCCGAGTCCCGTCTCTATGAAGTCATGCCCTATCCCCGCTATTCACCCTACTACCGACGTCACTGGTGGTGACCGGTTCTTTCGGTCCTCGTGTCGCTGTGAAGGAATCAGGGCCCGTTCAGGCTGGGTAGAAGTGAATGGTCTAGAAGGGGGAGTTGCTGGACCGGCTAGTCGTCGGCGATCTTTTTGAGACGGCGGTCCAAGGCGAACCGGGTCAACCCGAGATGCTTGGCTGCCTGGCTCTTGTTGTGGTCGCTCAGGCGCAGGACCTCCTCGATAATCGCGGATTCCACGTCGGCCAAGGTTTGCTGCCCCACGGTGATTTCCAATCGGAGCATCTGCTGGTCGCCCTGCTGGACCGCGGTCGCCACGTGCGGGGCAGCTTCCCGCAGCTCCCGAGACAGGGTGTCGGCGGTCAGCGTTTTGCCGTGACAGAAGATCAGGGCGCGCTCGATGATATTTTCCAGTTCCCGAATGTTCCCCGGATAGGCGTACCGCTCCAGGATCGTGTGGGCCTCCGGATCGATGTCCTGGACGTCCTTCCCGAACTCCTTGCCATACCGAACCAGCGCCTGCATGGACAGAGGGAGGATGTCTTCCACCCGCTTCCGGAGAGGGGGAAGTTCAAACGCCACGACGTTCAGGCGAAAATAGAGATCCTCGCGAAACGTGCCTTTGGCGACTTCTTTCTTGAGATCGCGGTTGGTGGCGGCCAGGAGGCGGAAATCCACCTCGATGTCCTCCATCCCCCCCACCCGGCGGAACGACCGCTCCTGCAGGACCCGGAGGAGCTTGGCCTGCATGGCCAAATCCAGGTCGCCGATTTCATCCAGGAACATCGTGCCCCCGCCGGCCTTTTCCAGCAAGCCGAGTTTTCGTTGAGTCGCTCCGGTGAACGCGCCGCGTTCATACCCGAAGAACTCGCTCTCGAACAACTCCCGGGGAACGGCCGTGCAGTTGACCCCCACGAAGGGTCCGGAGGCCCGGCTGCCGTTATGGTGGAGGACCCGGGCGATGTATTCCTTGCCGGTCCCGGTCTCTCCGAGGAGCAGGACGGTGGTCTTGGGATTTTCGGCGACGTCCCGCAACTGGGCGACCAGATGCTGCATGGCCGGGCTGTTCGCCACGAGGTTGGAAAACGCGTACTTGCTGCTTTCGTCCTCCATCTCGAACTCGATGCGGCGGCGCAGCGCCTGTAATTCCAGGGCCCGCTCCACCACACGGTCCACCCCCTCTAGGTCCACCGTCTTGATCAGGAAATCGTAGGCGCCGAGCTTCATGGCCTCGACCGCGTCCTGGACGGTGCCATAGGCGGTCAGCATGATGACCGGGCAGTGCGGGACCTTTTGCTTCACGGCCTTAAGGACTTCAAGCCCTCCCATGCCGGGCATTTTGAGATCGAGCAGAATGAGATCAGGAATGTGCTGTTCCAGCGCGTTCACCAGGGACTCCCCGGAATCAAATCCCTGCGCCCGATGGTGTCGTCGGGTGAGTCGCTTGACGATGGCCGATCGAATCGCCTGTTCGTCGTCTGTGACAAAAATGCTCGCCTGCATGGGTTATCCCGCCGAGACCTGCGGTTGTTGCCGAAGGGGAAGCCAGATCCGGACGGTGGTCCCTCTGCCGACCAGACTCTTCACCTGGATGTCTCCATGATGGGCTTCGATGAGGTTCCGGCAAATGGCCAACCCCAGGCCGGTGCCATAATGTTTGCCGGTGGTAAAAAAGGGCTCGAACACGTGGGCGAGGTCCTTCGAAGTAATGCCGGTCCCCTCATCCACGATCCGGATGACCAGGCCCGGCTCTTGGTCTTTTGTGCAGTCGAACCCGGCAATGTGCAGGGAGCCCCCTTTTTCCATGGCGTCGGCTGCGTTTTGGATCAGATTCAGCAGCACCTGCTTGATCTGATCCCGATCGGCTTCGAGGGGCGACAGATTCGGATGGAAGAAACATTGTGCCTGAATCTTTCTTCCGGAAAGGACCCCGTTCAACAACGTCAGCGTGTCCCGAACCAGTTCCTCCAACCCGAAGGGGACCGGCGTCAGCGACCGCGGTCGAGCAAAGTCCACGATTTGGTTGACGATCCGATCCAATCGTCGGGTTTCCTGAAGAATGGTTTCCAAATCGGAATGACGAGAGTCGGAAGCTTTGGATTCTTCCAGGAGCAGAGACGCGGTGGACCCGATGCCGACCAGGGGATTTCTGATTTCATGGGCGATGCCGGCGGCCACCTGTCCCAACGTCGCGAGCCGCTCGGCGCGGCGCAGTTGGGCTTGCATATGGTCGAAGGCGGTAATGTCCACGTTGAACCCCTGGTACATCATGGTGTGGCCTTCGCTATCCTGAATCGGAATAGCCCGGCTGAGCACCTTGCGCAGGGTGCCGTCCTCATGAAGAAACCGAAACACTTTTTCAAATGGGTGGTTTGTTTCTACCGCCTCAGTGAATTCTCGAAGCACCGCATCCCGGTCCTCGGGGTGAATGGCCTGCCACATGGCGCCTGGGTCCGCCTCCTCGTCGGGATTCAGCCCCGACAACTGACGATTATACCGGTTAGTGAAGACGGTCGTGAGCCCCTTGGTGGCATAAATTCCGAACGGGGCGTAATCCACAATACTGCGGTACTTGGATTCGGAGAATGATAAAGATTGGTTGAGGGATCGCAATTCGGCCTCGGATTTTTTGACCTGCTCCAAGTGCTCTCTGATCTGGGCGCTCATGGCGTGCATGACCCGCGTTAGATACCCGATTTCATCCTTGCGGTCCAGTACCGGGACGACCGGAATGGACTCTGACGTGGATGCGCCCAAAGTTTTGGCCAGGCTGATAAGCGGCTGGGTGATGGACCGAGCGATCAAGTGGAGGGTCAAAATCATCAGCAGGAGCAGCAGGATCCCATCACCCAAGATAATGGAAAACATGAAGGAACGGTCCCGTCCGATTTTTGCCAGGGCCTCGTTCAACTGATCCTGCTCGAGACGATTGAATTTGCTCAACTGCTCCCGAATGAGAATCATGATCGCGCGGCCGTGCCCTTCCTCGACGTACTGGAGGGCCTTGGCCCGGTCGCCGCGTTTGACGGCCGCGATGAGCTCGTCCTTTTCTTTCATGAGGCGCTTGACGAGGAGTTGGAGCTGGTGCATGAGGTTCCGCTGGGCCTCGCGGTCGTGCACCATTTGTTCCATTTGATCCCCGAGGGTCAGGATGCGAGCCTGCGCCATCAGGTATGGCTTTAAAAAATTTTCTTGTCCGGTCAGGACGAATCCCCTGAAGCCGGATTCGAGATCCACGATTCCTCCCATGTATTCGGCTGCTCGACGCTGCACCAGATAAATGTTATTGATCTGCAGTTCATCTTCGGCGAAAGTTCCCACGCTTCGATAGGTGAAGATGCCAAGTAAGCCGATGGTCACGATCGGAAGCACCGCCGTAAGCAGCAGTTTCTTTGCAATGGGTAGATTTCCGAAGAACTGAAGGAGGCGGTTCATGGGTGGTTGGTGAGGCATCCTAGGAGCACCATAACCGTTTGTCAAAACAAGGAAAACGGGGGAAAAGACATACGATGTGCATGCGGGAAGGCATCATAGCATCAGGTGGATATTGTCAGCAATCCCAATGCCAACCCATCAAAACGCAGAGAATTCCATCCTGTCCGTACTTGCCTCGCCCTGCCGTGAGATAAAGTCAATGCCGGACGAGCGCTTCCGCACAGATCGCTCTGTGCGGTTCATAGAAATCCAGTCACGATGGGGCAAGCCCATCGGAAAATGCTCGTTTCGTGTCTCATTGAACTCCGCAAATTGTCGAAGGAATTGGACCCTCCGAAATGCCATCCTCCTAGGCCTTGTCCGTGGACCAGAGGTTGCAGATAGCAACAGAGACCCAGTTCATTCTCAATTCTGGTTTGACCCAATACCCGCTGCCCAGGTGAGCGGGCAGAAGGATATGTATGAGCTTTTCAGAAGTCCCGTTGGCTTCTCGGGAGGTTGATGCCCGCATTCTATCCATCCTGCACCGGTACCGCCTCCTGACGTTCACCGAAATGGCCGACGCGCTCCCGGAATTGACCTGGCACCAACTGCTGAACGCGCTTGTTGCCCTGCATGCCCGTGACATCGTGACCCTGTCAGCTCTCCGGTTCGATTACCAGGTCAAACTTCGGAAGCCAAAGCGACCCGTGTTGGGCACGGCCGACTCCGTAAGGTCCCCGATTGGCCGCCACCCCGACCACGGTGGTGCCCGATCCGTGTCTCTCGGTCAGGCTAGGCGCGATGCGGGGGTCGGGGCGGGTCGAATGAAAGTACTGTGAAAATATTGTAACGGAAAGGAAGAACCAGCACGGCAATTCTGTGAGGGGAGAAACTGGCCATGACCTGCGCGCGCTGTGGAGGCTTCGCGGTTCCGGAGGGCTTTCAGGATCGTTGGGAAGAGGGCAGCCGGATGCAGCTTCGGGGATGGCGCTGCCTCAATTGTGGATGTATCGAAGATTCCGTGATCCGCGCCAATCGCCGCCAGCAACCACCGACACGGCAGTCCCATGCCCGCATGATTTCAGGAAATCAGGCCGACTGGCAATGGGCCTGATGGAAGTTCCTGTTCGGTTCCTCAGGGCGATGTGCGAAAAGAGGGGTCCATGCGAAGGCGGTGCTGTAACCCTGAGGAAACGGCCATGTTCCCCTGACTGTCCACGATGACCGCTTCCACGCCGGGCAGGCGTTCGACCAGCGCCATGCCGATCTCCGGCCCCATCACGAAAATCCCCGTGTCCAGGCCATCCGCCAACCAGCCCTCCTGGGCGACGACCGTCACGCTCTGGCAGGCGCGAGCGGGTTGGAGTGTCGCCGGGTCCAGGATATGGTGGTACCGGACTCCCTCCTGCTCGAAGAACCGTTCATAGTCCCCGGCGGTGGAAATGGCTTCGTTGCTCAGCTCCAGGCTGCCGAGCAGGGCCCCTGGGCGGCGGGGATGCTGGATGCCAAATTGGTAACGCTGGCCCTGCGGTAAGTATCCGAACGTTTTGATATCCCCGGACAACGCGACCACGCCGGCGGTCGCCCCCGCCTGTTTCATCGCTTCGACCGCCATGTCCGCGGCATAGCCTTTCCCGATGCCACCCACATCTAATCGCATCCCGGGTCGGGTTAAAAAAATCGTTTTGGCGGTCTCGTCCACCACCACCTGGGACCAATCCGTCAGCGGCCGTAGCTGGTCCAGTTCCCGTTGACTCGGAATCCGGGGCGTTTCGGTGACGCTCCACGCTTGGACCGCCGGTCCAACCGCAATGTTGAACCCGCCGTCCGTTAATCGGGCGATCTCCAGGGATCGGGTGACAAGCAGAAGGGCCTCCGGTCCGACGGTCACCGGGTCCCGACCGGAGGCCGCATTGACTTGGGACAAGTCACTGGTCGGAATCCAAGTGCTCAGGCGCTCTTCCAGACGCCGGATCTCGGCCAGCCCGGCCGCCACGGCGCGTTGAGCGGTCTCTTCGTCGGAGGCGAGCGCGGTCACCTGCACCACCGTGCCCATCAACATCTGGCCGCGCTTGACCGTGTGGTAGGTCGGCCCGCAGCCGGTCGATGCCAGCAAGCATACGGCCAAAATCGTAATAATCCTACGGATCGGCAGGATCAGAAGAATCCCGGCTATGGAAGAGCGATCGGAAGGAGGGAAGGAGGTTG
>JBFFYZ010000003.1:0-24464 GCA_041568895.1 Nitrospiraceae bacterium | reverse complement strand
TGGCGCCAACGGGCAGTGGAACATGAGAACAATTCAGGCCGGTTCCGACAAACCAGCTGACCCCAGCGGATGGGACCTAACGACCGGTAGCACCAACCTTGTCATATGGGTGATCGATAAAGGCTTCGATACAGTGCAGCACCCCGACCTCCCCTACTTCAACGGGTTTCATTTAGACCTGGGATTCGACCTTGCGACGATGACGCCGATCATCGATCTTCCGGATTACGATAAGCCCGTGGACAAACACGGCATTCACTGCGCCGGCGTGGCAGCGGCCACTCTAGACAATGATCAATGTGTCGCGGGCGTGGCGGGCCGTTGCCGAATCATCCCACTGGCTATACCAACCGAATCGCCGGATGAGGTCCTGCGAGCTTTTGAGTATGCAACGGAGCATGTCTCTGACCTGGGAGTTGACGCGCGAATCATTAGTTGCAGTTTTGCTTTTTCTTCCTCCTATAGTTCGATTGTCGATCCAGCCATCCAGAAGGCCTTTGATGCTGGAATGGTGTTGTGCGCACCCACCGGAAACGCCGACACCCGTGTGATTGGCTATCCAGCAAACAACCCGTTCGTGATTGCGTGCGGTGCCTCGAATCGGGAGGACAACAAAGTTTCGAAACCTGCTTACTCCTGGGGGTCGAATTTTGGCGCTGAACTGTCCGTCATGGCTCCAGGGGTCAACATTCCGACGACAGGCCTCCTGGGAAGCTGTCATGATGATTTTAACGGAACTTCCGCCGCTGCCCCCCATGCCGCCGGGCTTGCGGCCTTGATCCTTAGTCTTCGACCGGACCTCACGAATGTGCAGGTCCGTGACATCATCGAGTCCACTGCCGACAAAGTTGGCCCGACTCCGTACTCCGTGATTAATCCAAACGGGACGTGGAATGACCAAATGGGTTACGGCCGGATCAATGCCCTCGCTGCTCTCCAGAAGGCAAAAACTTATCCATGATGGTGGAAAATTTTGAAGACTCGCATGGCCCGACCCGAAAATAAAACCAAGTGGGACCTGTGCAATTGAAAACCTAATCTTTAATTTAGTCAGAAAGGGCAGCCATCATGAAGATAGAGCAAAAAATATTTGTTCCTCTTTTTTTAATCTCTCTGTTTTTGGGACCCGGGGGTTCCCTCGCTCAAACCATCTATACGGACATTGGGGGAGATACGAGTAAACAGGGTGCCAGTCCCTTAAATTGCTCAGGAACCACGTTTCCCCAAGGAATCACGATTTCTAATTGCACCATCGAAATCAGGTCCGATGGCGTTCAAGACTTCCTCGTTTTAAAAAGTGCGAGAATTACCGCGACGACGGGTGCGGTGACCAATTTCCCCATAGCGTTTTGGGCCACCCTGTCAACTAAACCGGATACGCCTCAGAATTTCGAGGTCAAGGCCAATGGAGAGTTGAGGCGGGGAAACGGCATGGCCGGTACGAATAATTCGATTACGATCAAGGGGTGGATGGAGCATCCGGTTGGCACCTCACCCAGCCAAATAGGTCCTGATCTTTACCACAAGGTAAATTCTCCGGCCCAGGCCAGCTTTAACAAGTCAACTCCCACCCCTCCAACTGTTAATCTTGACGCCAACAACCGTACGCTCAAGGCTGAATTGGTTTTAACCCTGACCCAGGTCAATGACTATGCGCAATTTTCAGCCACAAATGGAGTCGCGGTAAAGGATACGAGCGCCACAATGGGAAACGGTAAGGATAAAGAAAAAGATAAGGATAAGCAAAAAAAGCAAGGAAAAGCGAAGAAGTAACGGGCGCCCGACCTTCTAATGACTGCGTGGCTAATTGAATGAATATGCGGAACTCAGAAATCTATTTCCCTCTCAGCCTTTTCAGGCTCCGGACAGGCTTGCTTTGTTGCTCAAGCGAACCAATGAAATGCGATTATTTGTGCCTGTCCTCCGTTCCAAAAATAGTTTTGTTCTTCGCTTGGCTGGTTCTTTTCCAAACGCTACTCCTAGCGAGTTTCCGTCAATCGGCATTCGGGCAGGTGTCCCTTCAGGCCGTGGAAGTCACCCAGGCGATCCAAAACATCAACGAAACTGCCCCTTGGTCTCCAGGCAATAACAACACTGTGCCCTTGATAGCCCGGAAAAAAACGATCGTGCGAGCCTATTTCAACTCGACCTCTGAACATCTATTAAAGATCACCGGAACTTTAATGGGAAAAAACGCCACCGGGACATTTGCACCAAAGCCGTCCGAAAACGGGCTCACCTTGAGCGCCGCGACCACGTCACCCGGTCTTCCCGCAAAGCGTGACAAGATTACGGAGAGTCTATATTTTCTCTTGCCGGACTCGTGGACGGAAGTGGGGAATGTGTCTTTAAAAATTGGGGCGCTCCTGGGTGAAGATGGCGAAGCTGTTACCTGCACCAACTGCAACGGGCAAGAGGTCTCGGTCACATTCGTGGTGTCTTCACCGCTCAAGGTCCGGTTCATCAAGCTCAGGTATACCTCCCCGGTCAATGGACAATTCTATGAACCAACGGATACGGACTTGGGCCTGATCAGGTCCTGGCTGCGGCGAGCCTATCCCATAGCATCGACCCATCTCGTTGAGGCACCAATCCTGGTAGCCGACTTTCCACTGTTAAATGCCA
This sequence comes from Nitrospiraceae bacterium, assembly GCA_041568895.1. Lineage (GTDB taxonomy): Bacteria > Nitrospirota > Nitrospiria > Nitrospirales > Nitrospiraceae > JBFFYZ01. Next base: position 21,839 of record JBFFYZ010000003.1, on the reverse strand, counting down.
CTGAATTCCGGGCACTGGCGGCCAACACGATTGTGACAAGCATTCGCGAGCAAGAAATAAACGAATTCGGCGAGGACCCGGCGTTTCGTTATATCGGATTGGTCTTCGATCCCTATGAAGACGATACCCTGGCAACGGATGGCAACATTGGAAAAAATTGCGGCGATGGGATCAACCTCACGGAAATGGAATTCCGTGGGGGAGCCAATGTCAGTTCCGGGGGCACGAATCTGGTGGACAATGTGGCTTCTGCGCCGGTTGGTCCCCCTGGTTGCCACCATCGGTTGAAATTGGATACCACGTGGGATTCCGATCCCTCTTATGGAGACTGGTACACCGGCCATGAACTGGCCCATCTGTTAGGTCGAAACCATGTCCAGGCCTGCGGGGAAGACGATCCGATTGATTCCTCATATCCTTTCACAAGTGGCCGGCTATCCGGACCAGCGAAGGAAATTTTCGGGTTCGATACAGGCGATAGCGTTCCAGATTCAACGGGTCTGCCAATTCCCATTTCTTTGCGGCCGTTGAACGGACTCATCTGGCACGATGTCATGACCTACTGCGACAGAGTATGGATTAGCACGCACGTCTATAAGGCCATTCGCCTGCAACTCGAACTGGAAAATGGGGGAGGAACCCAAAATCCCCCACCGGGAAACGGAGAACCCGACACGAACCCCCCGGCCGCTCCCACGGGATTGCGGATCTCAAAGGTGCACCAGATCCGTGATGTTGCAGTCGATTTAGATCGGGATTTTTGCAGCCCTGGCCTTCAAAATCGTTTATTTCTGGCACCGTGTGGAATCACACATTCCGATACTGTGGAGACCACTGCAGCCTACCTGGTAAGGTTTCGAGCCTGGTCACCGGAAGTTTGGTCCTTACGTGCTGGACATCCATTCCTTAAGCAGGCACCTCGTCTTGTCACAGAACCTTTTCAAACACCGGGTGTGGAAAAACAAACCGGTGATTTTCTTTCGGTCATTGCCACCGTCAATCTCACCAAAAAAACCGGCAGTATTCGATCCCTTAAACGTCTCACGCGCGCCATTGTGCGGCCCGAAGGAAAACCTGGTCCGGTGCTTATCCGATTGATCGGAGAGATGGGCACCACAATCAGCGAATACCCGGCCATCTTGAGGAAAAGCACCGACATTCCGAAGGGTCAGGATCAGACCGGGCTAGCCAATGCGATTATCCCCATACCCAAGGACAGTCCTCTTTCTGAAGTGAGATTGGTTTTATTCGGGAAGGAAGTCGCTTCTTTTCCGATCAGTAAAGGGAAGCCAGAACTTGTTCCCCTTCCACCTGATGAACTTCAGGAACGGCCTGCACTGCCTGCTCCCCCCCCTCCACCCGGTGAGCAACCTGGGGGCTCCTCACCACTATTTCGACCCCCTGAACAGCCGGAAGTGGAGGTACAAAAAGAGCCCGAGGGGATCCTGCTCGCCTGGGATGCATTGGACCAGGACACCGAGAGGAGCCAGTTGCGCTTTACGATCCGAGTGAGCCTGGACGACGGCGCACACTGGCAGACGCTGGGCGCAAACCTATTGAAGGCAGAAATTAGAATTTCTTCCGCCCAGATCAAAGCCTTTAGGTCACAGGGGGCCAAGAAGCTGTTGGTGAAGGTGATCGCCAGCGATGGGTTTAATGCCGATGAACAGGTCAAGGAGATCTCATTGAGCAGCGAGCCTTGAGAAGTTTTTAAGACTCGCTGGCGAGTTTTTGGACTGATAAAGATTCTCACTTTTCACGAAGGGAGTTGGCTATGCTTTTACGGAAACCTTCAATGGTGCTTTCATTCTTACTTGGTCTTGCCTTCCTTCCGGCCTCCGTCCACGCCGTCTCTATTACGGTTGACATAGGAGGCACCACGGTGACGGGGACCGACAGCGTGGTGATCAGCAATGCAGATGGTTCTGCCAAGACCTACGGCAATATCAAGATCGAAGGGCTCACCGCCGGGACGACCGCGAAAGTGGTTGCCGGGACCGGCGCAGCCGGCGGAAACGATGCTAATGATGATAAACTCAGCCTTATCAACGCCAAAATCACCCCCGTGAACACCTTCTCAACCGAATATCGCATTGCCTTCTGGGGCACCTTCGATAATAAGCCCACGACAACCGATGGGGCCTACGCGTACCAACTGTCAGGCTCCGGGGAGCTGAAACCCCCATTTGGAAAAAATGATACGGTGCGAGCGCGAGGGTCCATTGAGTATCCTTCGGGCTCATGGACGCAGATCCCCGGGATGGATTTGTCCAAAACGGTCACCTTTACCAGCTCTACCTTTTTCTCCAACTCCCTCAGCCAAAACGTGCCATCACCCAACATTGATGGCCAGCGGACCTTGAAAGGGGAATTCTGGTTTACCCTTAAACAAACGCAAGATGTCCTCAAACTCTCGAGCACAATTGGCATTACCCTTGCCAGCGCCCCAGCGGGTGGGCCAGGTGGCACGGACATTTTCTTTGCCCCTCTTGGAGGAACCTGCCCAGAGGGGAAGGAATGTCTGATACCCGGCCAACAAGTGACACCCTGCCCCGAGGGAAAGCAATGCCTTTCCTGCGTGCCGAGAGCGAAGACCAACTTGTTGTGCCGGTGGTTTGGCTGGTGGTGTCCACCCTGCGTGATCTATGAGGTGCTTCCAGATCTTCCTAAGCCGGACCCAAAACCCGTTGCAAACTAAGGCGGAGACCATACCAGGGCAATAACCAGGCGCTTCCAGTCAAAATTTTTATGTTTCGACACTTGGAGCCGCAACCATGCTAATCCGGTCACGTGGCATGCTTTTAACTCTAGTTGCAGGAATAATCGTTCTGGTCGTCCTGACGGCGGACATAGCTCCAGCCCAGGTGACCACGGCCGTTACCTCCTCTGGATTGAATACAACCGTCACCCCCAATGGGACCGTCCAAGAGATCACCGGGGGGACGAGGCCGGGCAACGGGCCCAACCTGTTCCACAGTTTTGGCCAATTCAGTATCGGAGCGGCCGATACCGCCCTGTTCAAGGCCCTGCCGGGAGAGCCCGCAACGACGAATATACTCGGCCGGGTGACCGGGGGGCTCACGTCCCAAATCTACGGCACCATCGACACGATCACCTACTATCCAGGAGCCAATCTCTTTTTAATGAATCCGGCTGGCATGATGTTCGGCCCCGGCGCCACATTGAACGTAGGGGGATCGGTTAGCTTCACGACGGGGGACTATATTCGGCTGTTCGACGGCGCGAATAGCGCGAATTTCTATTCCGACCCGATCCGCGACGGGTTGGCTACCAGTGTATTGTCCACGGCTCCACTGGTGAACTTTGGCTTTCTCACCCCGGCCGCCTTCGGGTTCCTCAATCCCCCTGGCCCGACGGCCACGATTACAGTGGAAGGGAGTACCCTGTTGGTCCCAGTGGGTCAGTCCCTTAATCTGGTCGGTGGGGCCATAACAATTCAATCGGACCCTGGAACCGGCACCCCGGCTTCGCTCCTGGCCCCGGCCGGAGAGATTAATTTGGCGAGCGTCGCATCGGCCGGTGAGGTGCTTCTATCCAGTTGGCAATCCGGTCCCAACACCAACGGAGCAACCTTCACCACCATGGGACCGGTTTCGATCACGGAGTTCTCGACCCTGGATGTCAGCGACAATGCCTTCGAGGCCGACGGCAGAGGCGGCACCGTTCGAATCAGAGGCGGCCAGCTCGTGGTGGATAGTTCCTTCGTGTTCGCCAGCACCTTCGGTGATGTTGACGGGGCTTCGACGGCCGTCAGCCTGGACATGACAGGGGATGTCAGTTTGGTGAATGGCAGCTTGATAGGAATATTCTCCGGGGGTGAGGGAAGACCAGGGGACGTCGCGATCACCGGCCAGAACGTGACCTTGGACGGCTTTACTTTCATCTTTACCCAAAACACGAATGCGCCGGTGCCGGGCGGAAACGTTACCGTCACCTCCCAAAATCTGAATTTTACCGGCAGCTCCGGCATCATAACCGACAGCATCGGAAGCGGGAAGGGCGGAACCGTGACGATTGACTCCCCCACTGTGCAACTGACCGGTGCCTCAGCCATTCTGACCGAGAGCTTGGGGGATGGCAACGGCGGGGATATCTTCATTACATCGTTGAATCAGCTGGCATTGTCCGGCGCGGACGAGTTCGGCAATCCAAGCTCCATAAAGACCACCGCGAGTGCCGCCGGCAATAGCGGGACGGTCTCCATCATTGCGGGATCTGTCATCCTCCAGGATCTTGGCGAGATTCAGACATCTTCCCTTGCAACGGGGAACGCAGGCAATATGACCTTTGACGTGAGTGGGAACCTGAGTGTCAGGGGCGGTGGGCGCATCAGTTCTAACGGAAGCTCGGGCGCCGGCGGCAACATCCTCGTCAACGCGGATACGGTCACCATCTCGGGCCAGAGTGGGGAGTCACGGAGCCGACTTGAAACTATAGAGGGGGCCCCGACCGGGGGCATCGAGATCAACACCCGCCAGCTTCAGCTCACAGACAATGCCAGGATCAACAGCGAAACAAATGTCGGTCAACCCGGCACCGTCAAGATAACGGCCACGGAGTCCGTGACCATTTCCAATCGCGCCAAGGTCCGCATGAACACTTCCTCTGTCGGTGGCGGCTTGATGGAAATCACCTCGCCCACCCTCATAATGGATCAAGGCATTCTGCAAACCCGTACCATCTCCGCTGGTGATGCGGCTCCCCTCAACCTCACAGCCGGTACCCTGACGCTCACCGGTAGTCAAGTCAATAGTGAGACGACCCAGATCACCGGGAAAGGGGGAAACGTAACCCTAACCGTGACCGGTCCGGTATCCATCACGGGGCAGTTTGCTGGTTCTGCCACTGACCCCGCCGGGCCCGCAGGTATCTTTACTTCAACAAAGGGCAATGGCGGGGATGCCGGCTCGGTCTCCTTGACGGCCAACCAGGTTGCATTGGGCGGTGGCGCGCGAATTGACAGCAGCACATCGAGCCCTGGAAAGGGTGGTCCCATCACGGTAACCGCTGCCAATGGGGTGACCCTCACCGGCCCGAGCACCGGACTGTTTAGCGAAACCACAGCGGGTGGCGAGGGCGGCGCGATTACGGTTACAGGGAGTCAGGTGCAAATGCTCAACAATGCGACGATCTCGGCCAGTGGCTCTGGACCGGGCAATTCCGGAAAAATCACGGTCAATGCCGGCACCTCCTTGCGAATGGTGGACAGCACGATTAAGACCAAATCCCTGATCGCCAGCGGCGGTGACATTGACGTCTTTGCGACTGAGTCCGTTCACCTGACCAACAGCCAAATCAACACCTCGGTTGCCGGAGGAACTGCGACCGTAGGCGGCAATATCACCATCGATCCGAATTTTGTCATTTTGCAGAACAGCCAGATTCTCGCTCAGGCCTTTGCGGGAACCGGCGGCAATATCACCATCGTCGCCGGGACATTTTTAGCCGACCCCAACAGCACCGTCAACGCTTCCTCGGAGCGCGGCATCAGCGGCACGGTGGACATTCGGTCGCCGGTCACGAACCTGAGCGAGACCCTGGCGCAGTTGCCGGACACGGGGATTCAGGTGGCGGCCCTGCTTGGGGAGCGGTGCGCCGCCAACGTGAGCAGCCACTTCAGCAGCTTGGTTCAGGCCGGCAATGAAGGGCTCCCGCAGACCCCCGGCGGATGGCTACCCAGTGCTTTGGCTCTGGCGGGTACGGAGGGAACCTCCACGGGGAAAGCCCTTGGAGGACAGGACAGGGGGATCACCCTGTCCTCCAACCCTTTGGGCGCCGACTCGTTCCAACTTCGCGCCGGACAACCCTACGGGCCGCTCGCTCGTTCGCTGCGACTTGGTGATCGGACGAGCTGTGGATCATGACCGGACGCACCAGCGTACCCGCGAGGTGGCGGCTCGCCTCGTGGCTGGGGGGGCCTCTTTTCTTATTTGGCACACTCATAGTGGGGGAAACACTGTTTTGCACTCCGTCCGGAGCCCAGGTCCTCCCTCCCATCTTTGACCCCACCGGCCGGTCGGGAGAGCCTCCGGCTCCGTTGCGGAAGGAATTTAAACCCCCTCCTGTGGCACCACCCAGCCCGTTGCTGCCTCCTGCGCCGACTCCCCCACCGGAAGCGGAAAAGGCCCTTCCTTCTGTCCGCGTGTTCGTCAAGGACATCAGGGTGATCGGCAGCACGGTGTTCTCCCAGGAGGAACTGGCCAAGGTCACCGCGCCTTTTCAGAATCGATCTCTCGCGACGGAAGATCTTGAACGCCTGCGGCTGGCCCTCACCCTCCTGTACATCAACCGGGGGTATCTCACGTCCGGGGCCCTGATCCCCGATCAGGATGTCAAAGACGGTGTCATCACCATTCAAATTGTGGAAGGCAAGCTGGCCCGCATCACCATTGAAGGGAACCAATGGTTTCGGTCCGGATACCTGTCCGACCGGATTGGCCTCGGAGCGACCACGCCGCTGCAATTGGGCACGCTGCAGGAACGACTCCAGCTCTTGCAGCAAAATCCCAACCTGGAGCGCGTGAACGCCGAGCTCCGGCCGGGCGATACAAGGGGCGAGAGCGTCTTGAACGTTCGGGTGACGGAGGCCAACCCCTGGAAAGGCTGGCTGGAATTCAACAACTTTCAGACTCCCGTCGTAGGCGCGGAGCGCGGGCTGGCCACCGTGGCCCACCAGAACGTCACCGGGAACAATGACCCCTTCAGTTTTACCTACGGACGATCCGACGGCGTGAATCCGATCATAGATACCTTTTACTCCATTCCCTTTACGGTGTACGACACGACCCTGACCGGTTTTTACCGACGCAACGACTTTCTGGTCGTAGAAGCGCCGTTCAACCCTCTGCAAATCAAAAGCGACGCCGAAATCATCGGGCTGACCCTCCGCCAGCCCATTTTTAGAACGCTGAACCAGGAATTGGCGGTGGCCATCACCGGCGAACACCTGTTCAATAAAACCTTTTTGCTCGGGCAGCCGTTCGATTTCGTGGCGGGGTCGAAGAACGGGGTCGCCACCGTGAGCGCCCTGCGCTTTATTCAGGAGTGGATCGCTCGGACCCAATCCACCGTGCTGGCTGCCCGTTCACGGTTTTCCGTGGGACTCGATGTCCTGGGCGCCACCGTGAATTCCGGCCCTGTGGCCGACGGACAATTTTTTTCCTGGTTGGGACAATTTCAAGCCGTTCGGCGCCTTGACGACTATGGCGGCATTCAGCTCTTGGGTCGGATGGATCTGCAGGTCGCGAACGACCGGCTGTTTCCCCTCGAGCAGGTTCCGGTCGGCGGACGGTTCAGCGTCAGAGGGTATCGGGAAAACCAATTGGTCCGCGACAATGCCTTTTTGTTTTCAGTCGAAACCCGGCTTCCGGTGCTGAAATCCCCCCAGGGGGAGGACATTCTCCAACTGGCCCCCTTCATCGATGTGGGCCGGGCGTGGAACGCCAAAGGCGGGACGCCGGATCCCGATACGTTGGCCAGCGTGGGGCTGGGAATCCGGTGGGAGATGCTGCCCAAAAACCGGGCGCACTTCGAGTTGTACTGGGGGGTCCCCCTGAACCATGTGAACACCCCCGGCGGCAACTTACAGGATCACGGGATCCACCTCCAACTGGTCGTCCAGGCCTTTTAAGGGCCACCTTCGATCCGTTTTCATGGTGTCGGCTATGATCACAGGCTCTATTCACCATAAAAATTTCCGGCCGTTGATACTCTCCAGGATGATCTACCTGATAATTGGACTGTGCTTGCTGGTTGGCGGAGGGAGGTCTGCTGCCTTAGGACAAGCCTCCCAGAAGGAGACTGCCAAAGCCCAATCCTCGATGGACCGGGGCCTGCAGTCTTTCCAGCGCGGCCACATGGACCAGGCCCTTGCTGATTGGAAAGAAGCGACCGAATTCTTTGCGAAGGGGGGAAATACCAAAGGACAGATCGAGGCTCTCACCCGACTGGCCTTAGCCCAGCAAAACCTTGGCCGCTACACCCAGGCCTTGCAGTCTCTGGAACTGGCCCTGGCGCTGGCCCAACAAACAGGGAATTCCACCTCCCTGGCCTCCCTGTACGGGAGTCTGGGCAGCACTTACCTGGCGGCGGGGAACAAAGACGGAGCTGCCGAGTACTTAGCCCTCGCGCTCAAGCTGGCCCGCGAACAAGGACCTCCTTCATTGGTCGCGGCTATTCTGAACGATCAAGGCATTTTGCTGGCCTCCCAGGGAAGTTTTCCCAACGCCCTGAAGGCCTACCAGGAAAGCGCCATCCTGGCGAAGGAAGCCGGGGATCGGGTCCTCGCGGGGAAGGCCATGATCAACTCGGCCCGAGCAGCCATGCGGAGCGGACGGCCGACCGACGCCAAGGAATGGCTGAACCTGGCGGTGGACCCGGTGCGGGCTTTGGAGCCGTCACGCGACCAAGCCTATGCCCTGATCAATATTGGGCTCGCCTACCGAGATCTTCGTGTGGATCTGGCGGCCGGCCAGGACCAGCTGACGCTCCAGGCCTTTACCCTCTTGAAGGAAGCGACTGCGGTCGCGGAACGCCTTGGGGATACCCGAGCCGCTTCCTACGCGTGGGGGTATCTGGGAAACCTGTATGAACACGATCGGCGATTTGAAGAGGCTCTGACCTTGACCCGTCGGGCCATGGCTGCCGCGCAGAACGCCAATGCTCCCGAAGCCCTCTACCAGTGGCAGTGGCAACTGGGACGGATCTTGACGGTGCTTGGCCAGTTAGATGACGCTATCGCGGCCTACCGAACGGCGGTCTTTACCAGCCAGTCCATCCGCCACGAAGCCGCCCTGTCGTCAGAGGATCCCCACGCCCTCTTCCGCGATACCCGCCACCCGCTGTATTTCGGCCTGGCCGACCTGCTGCTCCAACGAGCCGCCTTGACCGAATCACCTAAGGAGGTGGAGCCGTATCTTCTGGAAGCGCGCGAAGCCATCGAGTTGCTTAAGGCTGCGGAGCTTCGGGACTACTTCCGGGACGAGTGTGTGGACACGCTGAAATCCCGGATTAAGAAATTGGACGTGATCTCTCCCCAAGCGGCCGTCGTGTACCCCATCATCTTTCAAGACCGGACCGAAATTCTGGTGAGCCTCCCGCAGGGAATCCAACGATTCGCGGTGCCGATTCCGGCCGACCGGCTCATTCAGGAGATCCGTATCCTTCGTCGTTTTCTGGAAAAACGTACGACCTTGGAGTACCTCCCTCACGCCCAGCAGGTGTATGACTGGCTGATCCGCCCCTGGGAACCTGCGCTGGCCTCACAGTCCATCGACACCCTGGTCTTCGTGCCCGATGGGGCCCTGCGGACCATTCCCATGGCCGCCCTCCATGACGGAAAGCTATTTCTCATTCAGAAATATGCCGTGGCGACGACACCGGGCCTGGATTTGACCGATCCCCGCCCGGCTGATCGGCGGAACATCAAAATACTGGCCAGCGGCATCACCGAATCCGTGCAAGGGTTTCCCTCGTTGCCGTACGTGTCCAACGAACTGAACGCCATCCGGAAGTTCTACGGCGGGGAGGTCATGCTCAACCAAGACTTTCTCCTCCCGAGCCTGGAAAAGGAGCTGAAGGAGAAAGCGTTCACCATGGTGCACATCGCCTCGCACGGGAAATTCGATGAGGACGTGAACCAAACCTTCATTCTGACCTTCGACGGCAAATTGACGATGGGGAAACTCGATCGCTTTATCGGCTTGTTTCGATTCAGGGAGGACCCGCTGGAATTACTCACCCTCAGCGCCTGCGAGACCGCGGCCGGCGATGACCGCGCCGCCTTGGGGCTGGCCGGAGTCGCAGTCAAGGCCGGGGCAAAAAGCGCCGTGGCAACGCTCTGGTTTATTAACGACCAGGCCTCCTCGGTCTTAGTGTCGGAGTTCTATCGGCAACTCCATGACCATCCCACGAATTCAAAGGCGGTGGCCCTCCAGCGCGCGCAGGTCGCCATGCTGGAGGATCCGATTTACGATCATCCTGCCTACTGGTCTCCTTTTCTCCTGTTAAATAACTGGCTCTAAGCCACGGGTTCTGATTGTCGGAGATGTTGGAAAATCACCTCTCCCGCATTGAGTCTCATCCGGGCGCCTCTCTGTATCGGACAAGATAAGAAACTGTATTCAATCCGATACTTCCGGCCCAGGCTCGGTTTTTCCTCACTTTCTTTTTTCCAGAAATAGAAAAAATATCATTTAAATACAACATCTTGTGGAACCATATAGAAATGGGGCCTTGAAGAGACCACGGGCATGAGGGTTGCTGAATACCAAGAGTGAGAGTCCAGGCTAGGGCCAATGACAACGGAGCAAAAATGGTGAAGCCAAGGACACGGTCAACATCATCCAGGGCACCGAGGGGTCAAAAGGAAAAGGTGACGCCATGAAACCGATACAGACGGTACTGACCCTGGGAATGGCCCTCGCCCTAGGAGTTCCCGGTGCAGTGTGGCCCAAGGACGAGCTGAGTTCCATTCCATCACAGCAAAGCATCGAGGAACGCCTCAAACAAATTTCTCCTGACATTCGCCTCCCCGTGTACAAACGTCCGCAGCGAGCCACCCGAGGAGGGCGCGATCAAGGGGGGAGCCGAGGAGGAGTGGAGGACCTGCCGGTGGTCCTGGTGCTCGCCCCCAGTGACCATGCCGGATGGACGACCCACGCACAGCCAATCTTGTACTGGTACTTATCCAAGGTCACGACCTTCCCCCTGAATTTTGTGTTACGGGATACCCGCAGCAAAAAGCCCAAGCCGCTGTTGGAAGTTCCTCTCAACTCTCCCTCAAAAGCCGGAGTCCAGAAAATTCGGCTGGGGGAGTACAACGTGAAACTTGATGCCGGCGTGCCCTACCGCTGGTTCATCACCTTGGTTCGAGACCCCGAGGCTCCTTCGCGTAACATCGTGGCGGAAGGATGGGTGGAACGAGTTGAATTCACTGAAGCATTAACCATCATCTTCCCGGCGGCGGGGGAAAAGGATCCGATTGACCTGGCCAAGGCCGGACTGTGGTATGACGCCGTGGAGGCCATTTCGGAATCGATCGAGGAGGATCCGCAAAATAACACCCTCAGGATACAGCGTGCGGCGTTATTGAATCAGGTTGGGCTTCCGGAAATCGCTCAATTTGACCTCCGGCAAAGTGGAATACCCTGATGGCCATGAAGGCAATGCGCCGGCACTGAACCGGCAGCCTGCTCCTGGAGGAAAAAGGAAAATGTCGAACATCAGGCGCCAACCAAGGGCATCGGACAATCGAATGGAGGAGAACAGAGCCATGAACCAACAAAGAATATTAAAAGCGGCACCCCTGAGCACGACGTTGTCCTGTCCGCCCCGGATGAGAGAGGAACCCTTCCGGCCTGTTCCAGCTCGTCCGCTGCCAACCGAGGAACCGACCCCTTTCCGTCGACGTGCGAAAGAACGGTTGACCGTCACCTTGCCCGTCGATCTTCTTGATCGACTGCGGAATGCGGTGTCCTGGACACCCCACCTGACCCTGGCCAGACTCATCCAGGAATCCGTCACGCAGTATGTGGACGGGCTGGAGGAAAAAAACGGACAGCCGTTCCCGCAGCGAATGCAGGAATTAAAAGGAGGACGGCCGAGGCAGATTCGCCCAGATTCCATTCCCGTATAGGCCCTCTGACCACTCCATGCCTATGGTGTCCCGACACGACGCCCGCCGTCGTGAGAAGGCCGGCCTTCTCTTCGACGGCCTGCCTTGGTGGCCGGGACGCCGCACAATCTTTTTTGCGTTCCAACGCGTTGAAAATTTGGTAGCCTCTCGCAGCCATATCCATATTGCGAGATACGGCATGAATGTTTCTACAGGCGGCGCTCCGTGAAGGTGCCGCTGTTCCCCAAGATCTCCTTCATCGCCTACCTAGTGACCGTCTGTGGTCTGCTCGGACCAGCCTTCTCTGCCCAGGCCCGCGCGTATGAAATCGCCATCCTGAAATCCGCCGATATCGCCGCTTACAATGAGGCCGTGAACGGGTTTAAGGCAGGGATGCCGAACTCCACCACCTTTTCCGAATATGACCTCCAGGGGGATGTAGGCAAGGGCCGCAAGATCGCCAAAAAATTGAGAGCCTCTGACGTCTCGCTGGTGCTTGCCGTTGGGTTGAAAGCCGCCCTGGCCGCCAAGCTTGAAATCCTCGATATCCCCGTGGTGTTCTGCATGGTCCTGAATCCGGACAAGTATGACCTCAAGGCTCCCAATTTGACGGGGGTGATGTTAGAAGTGCCCATTGAACGCCAGCTTTCGACCATTCGTGCTATTCTCCCGCGTGCGAAGCCGGTCGGCGTTTTGTATGATCCCGAGAAAACCGGCCCCCTCGTGGAAGAGGCGCGTCGCTTGGCCGTAAAATTCGGGTTAGAAATGGTTGAACGGCAGGTGCGGTCTGAAAAAGACGTCCCGACAGCCCTCCGCGAGCTCTTGCTCAAAGTCGATGCTTTGTGGCTTATCCCCGACAGTACCGTGCTGACCGAAGACTCGTTTCGATTTCTCCTGGGTACCGCACTGGACCACAACATCCCGGTATTCGGGTTTTCCGAGGAATTCGTGCGCAGCGGGGCAATGGCCAGCCTATCCGTCAGTTATCGAGACGTGGGGAAGCAGACGGGCGGACTGGCTTCAAAGATTTTGACCGACCGAACCAGTTTCCCTTCCAACCCCATACCTCCTGAAAAGATACGGATGGCCCTGAACCTGAAAACCGCCAAATTTTTGGGAATTACCATTCCGCCGTACGTGGTCAGTTCAGCGGATGAAAAATATTAAAATCCTGATAGCATGACGTTATGAAAGCGAACCCCTCACCTCGCTCCCCTTCGCGACCTGGCGGTTTCTTAAGCCTGCGGACGAAGTTTGTCCTCTTCATCAGCCTGATCATCATTCTCACCTGCTCCAGCCTCAGCTGGTACTTCGTCCACCAACGGATCGAAGCCTTGACGCAGGTCTTAATCGACACCGGAACGATCTTGTCCAAGAATCTGGCCCACAACAGTCGGTATGGCCTGTTCACGGAGGATGAGGTCCTTTTGAATCGGCTGATTACGGGCGTGATGGAAGTGGACACTGTCGTCTATGTCGTCATGACGGGGCCGGAAGGCAATGTCCTCGCCACACGAACCAAAGGTCGGATAACCGAAAAGGACCAACTCACCCGGTCCTCGGACCTCCCCTTGTATCCGAATCCGAACCTCATCCAGACCATGTTCAGCCAGACCTCAAGCGAACCGATCATCAATTCTTTTACCGTTCTCGGAGACGAAAAATCCCAGCGGGAGCAAATTTATGACTTTTCGGTACCGGTACTCCGGCGCAGTCAACCCGAACCTCTCCTGTCCCCTTTTCCCTTGGCTTCGGAGCACCAGACCCCTCTGGAGGCCTTGAGCCGCTCTGACGAGCCTGACACCAAGGTGTATGGCATCGTCCAAATAGGCCTGACCCAGGCCCGAATGCAGCGGGCCCTTCGGAGTCTGATCGTGAACGTCGCCCTCATTACCGGACTGATCATTGCCGCAGGTATCGCCTGTACCTTCTGGTTGTCAGGCCGCATCGTAACCCCGCTCCGAAGCCTGGCCACCGTGGCCAGACAAATTGCCCAGGGGGATCTTTCCGCCTCCGTGGAGCCGACCACCAGGGATGAAGTCGGCCAGCTGACCCTGATCTTCAATGACATGACCAAGGCCCTGCAGGAGCGCGACCAGGCTATCTCCTCTCAGATCGAGACCATCAGAAGGCAAATCAAGCAACTTAGCGCCCTGAACCAGGCTGGCGCCGCCATTACCTCGACCCTCGACCTCGATCGCCTGTTGACGTCCGTATTACAGCTCCTGATCGAAACGGTCGGCTTCAGCCGGATGCTGTTGATGCTGTATGACAGTGAGCGTCAGATCGCCTACGGTGCCCGAACCGCCGGGGTCCAGGAAGACGTCACCGGGGTGGTTCAAAACATGGAAATCCCGGTCCAGGACGACCAGAGTTTTCAAGCCGAGCTGCTCGTTCGAGGCAAGGCGGTGCTGGTCCCGGATCTCGAGACGGCCGCCGATCGGATCTACCCTCCCCTCCTCGGCCCCATGCGCGAGATCGGGGTGATCTCGTTCGTCTGTGCACCCTTCAAAAGCCAGCAACGCATTCACGGGTTCATCGCGGCCGACCGTGGCAGAGAACGCTGCACCCAGGAAGATTTGGACCTGATCATGACCATCGCAAGCGACGTGGCGGTCGCGGTCGACAACGCCGAGGCCTATCACCGTCTCGAGCAGTTGACCCAGACACTGGAACATCGGGTACGGGAGCGGACGGAGGAACTGCAATCGGCCAATGAACGGCTCCGAGAGCTGGATCGGCTCAAGTCGGCCTTTGTGTCCATCGTCTCTCACGAATTGCGCACCCCGATGACCTCCATCAAAGGCTACGTGGAGAACATGTTGGATGGGCTGGCCGGCTCCCTCACCGACAAGCAGGTCTATTATCTGACACGGGTCCGGTACAACACGGATCGCCTGACCAGAATGATCAATGATCTGCTGGACCTTTCCCGCATCGAGGCCGGCCGGGTAGAACTCCACCTTGAGCCCGTGCCCCTCCCCGTTTTGGTGAATGAGGTCGTGGAAGGAGTCCAGCGCGTGGCGGGTGAAAAGGGGCTCACGGTTCGACAGGAGCTGCAGGCCGGCCTCCCTCTGGTTCGAGGGGACCGAGACAAGTTGTACCAGATCCTGACCAACCTGATTCAAAACGCCATCAAATTTACCCCCAAGGGCGGCGAGGTGGTGGTCCGGAGCGAGGTGCGGGATCCGGAATTTGTGCAGGTCTGCGTGACCGACACGGGCTGCGGGATTCCTCCACTGGAGCTGGACAAGATCTTTGACCGATTCTTTCGCGGAGAGACCGTTCCCACCGAGGCCAGAGGCGCGGGGCTCGGGTTGGCCATCACCAAGAGCCTGGTCGAACTGCACGACGGGCGGATTTGGGTGGAGAGCACCGTCGGTGAAGGAAGCCTCTTTTACTTCACCCTCCCTATTGCATCCCCTCAAACCTAGTTCCTGGCCTCCCCTTCCATAGCCTCTTCCCAAGCCGCATTCTCACCCACAAACAAATACCTGCATTTTTTCATGCCACCTTCCTGGTCCCACCCACGTATCAAATTCTTTCGTTCACGTATGGATTCCGATACGGGCAGAAAACAAAGAATACTGGCATTTTGTGAGGACAGGACTGTAGCGGGAGTTTTCATCGCCAGATCAATTGGTTTCAATGCAGGTGTTTTTCAGGCTCACCGTGAAACTATGGCATAAGTGTTGCTCAACACCATTTCGGGAAAGGAATGGCGATGACTGTTGGGACGATCACAGCTCGCTCCACAATTTTGATTGTGGATGACGACCCGGACATTCGGGAAGCGCTGGGTGACGCCCTGGAGCATGACGGGTACGGAGTCCATGCGGTGGAACGAGGCTCCGAGGCCATTCATCAGGTCCAGCAGTTCCGCTATGGGTCCGTCATTCTGGACATGGGCCTCCCGGACATGAACGGCTTGTCGGTCCTCAAGCTGTGTCTGCAAATCGACCCGGACCTTCCCGTGATTGTCTTGACCGGGCAAGTCACGCAAGAAAACACGGTCGGGTCCATGACCAAGGGCGCCTTCGCCTACATCACCAAGCCCTACAACCTGGATCACATCAGGGCAACCCTTCGCCGTGCCGTCTCGATGCGGACCCTGACCGTCAAAGCCGAAACCGCTCAAAGTGCCTTGTTCGACAGCGAGGAACGCTTCCGCTGCGTGGTGCAATCGGCGGGAGAGGCCATCATTATCGCGGACGACCGTGGACACATCATTTCCTGGAATCCCGCGGCCGAGCGCCTCTTCGGCTACTCCGAAGCCGAGGTCGTCGGCCGGCCCCTGACTCTGCTCATGCCGGCTCGCTACCGGGAGCCTCATCAACAAGGATTGGAACGGATTCGTGCAACGGGTGCTTCCCGGCTCATCGGGAAGACGGTCGAACTGCACGGCCTCAACAAGGCCGGCGAAGAATTTCCCCTGGAGCTGTCCCTGACAACCTGGAAAACCAAATCCGGAACCTTCTACAGCGGCATCATCCGAGACATTACCGAACGAAAACGCGTGGAGCGGCGATTGGCGGCCCAGCATACGGTGACCCACGTGCTGGCCGACTCCCCCTCCCTCCGAGAGGCGACTCCCCAAATCCTCCAGGCTATCTGTACCAGCCTGTCCTGGGAATTGGGCGCCATCTGGAGCGTGGAGGGAACGGACGGGTTGCTTCGGTGCCAGGAAATCTGGCATGACCCTTCGATCAATTTGGCCGCCTTCATTCGGGAAACCTTCGCAACTTCGTTCGCCTCGGGGATCGGTCTGCCAGGAAGGGTATGGGCCAACGGGAAGCCGGCCTGGATCCCAGACGTCGTGCAGGATGCCAATTTCCCGCGCGCCCACATCGCCGCCAAGGAGGGGCTGCACGGGGCTTTCGGATTTCCCATTCGTCACGGCCGTGAGGTCTTGGGCGTCATGGAATTCTTCAGTCGAATCATTCAGCCGCCGGATGACGAGCTGCTGCAGATGTTGTCCGCCATCGGCAGCCAAATCGGGCAGTTCATGGTTCGGAAACATGCCGAGGAGTCCCTTCGGGAGACCAAGGAGCGATTCCGGCAGTTGGCTGAGCATATCCGGGAAGTCTTTTGGATGACGGATCCGGAAAAAAATCAGATCATCTACATCAGCCCAGGGTACGAGGACACTTGGGGCCGATCCCGAGGAAGCTTGATTCAGGCCCCACGGTCTTGGCTTGAGGCCATTCATCCCGATGACAGAAACCGCGTTCAGCAGGCCGCCCTGTCCAAACAAGTCACTGGGGACTATGACGAAGAGTATCGGATCATCCGTCCGGACGGCACCCTCCGGTGGATCCAGGATCGGGGCTTTCCGATTCGGGATGGTTCCGGTCGAGTGTACCGAATCGCCGGCATTGCCGAGGACATAACGGAACGAAAGGAAGCCCAGGAAGGCTTACGAATTGCCTATGACAAGTTGGACACGATCCTGGCAAGTCTACCCTGTGCCATCCTGATCGTGAACAAGGAATTGCAGGTGGTGTATGCCAATTCCTTGGCCAGCTTATATTTTTGCCAGAAGAGCTCCGCTCTTGTCGGAATTCCCATCACCCAGTTTATTCCCCTGGACCACGCCAGCTGGACGGAGGAGGATTTCACTCAGGACCCTGACGCCCAGATACAAGACCTGCCCGACCAGGAGTTCGAATTTCAGAAACGTCGGTACCGGTATCGACGGTTCCCCGTCACCATACGGGGGAATGGGCCAAGCCACCAGGGCCTGGTCATCTGGGATGTAACCGAACAAAAGCTGCTTCAGGATCATCTCATTCAGTCGGAAAAACTGGCCAGCCTGGGCACCTTGGTCTTCGGAATGGCGCATGAAATCAACAATCCCGTCCAGGGAATCTTGGGCATGGCCGAAATCATCCTTGAGGAGCGGGATCCTGAAAAAATTCAGGAATATGCGCGAGATATTAAAAAATACTCGACCCACATCGCGACCATTGTCAGGGACTGCGCCGGATACGCCAGGCCCCCCGAGCGGGACCAGGAAGCCGAGATTGATCTCAGGGAACGGCTCGAGGATGCGACCAAGATGGTCCGACGAAATCCCCAGTTTGGAAACGTCCAGGTGGTCACCGAGTTTCAGTCCGTGCCTCGGTTCCACGGACGTCGCGCCGAAATCGACCAGGTCTTCGTGAACTTGATCAGTAACGCCGTGCAGGCCATGGAAGGTCGAGGGACATTGGTGCTGAAAACCCAGACCGAATCCGGCTGCGTCACGGCCGAGATCACCGATACCGGGCCGGGCATCCCGAAGGACTCTCTGACGAAGATTTTTGACCCGTTCTTCACGACCAAGGATCCCGGCAAAGGAACGGGTCTCGGGCTGAGCATTGCGTTTCGAATCGTAGCGAAGTACGGAGGACGCATTCTTGTCGACAGCGAAGAAGGCAAAGGCACCACGTTCAGGGTCACCTTCCCACTCGGTCAACAGAGGAAAAATCCGTTCCCCAAACCAGGAGGTGCTTGATGATTGGCATGCACGTTCATTACGCAGTACCAGGAAGACAAGGTCGCGTGTTACTGGTCGATGACGAAGAGGAGGTCCGGAAACCGATCAAACTGAGCCTCACCAGAGCCGGGTTCGAGGTGGTGGAAGCGACCGACGGGGATCAGGCCATCAAGGCCTTGAACGATGGAGACAACCCCCTCATGGTTGACACCATCCTCTGCGACATCCGGATGCCCAAAATTAACGGCACCGAGGCGATCGCCTATTTCAGGAGCCAGTACCCCAACGTGCCTGTCATCGTGTTGACAGGCTATCCCGACGTGGATTTAGCGGTGTCCTTGATGAAGCAGGGCGTCTTGGATTACCTGGTCAAACCGGTGTCGAAGGACGAGCTCTTGAACGTCATCAAGAGGTCGGTGAACCAGCACGCGGTTCTGTAGGCAGACCCGGCTCCTTGTGGCGTCCGTTTGATCCCGGCAAGAACAGGGCCGGAGCGGAAAGATGCGTCGAGGCGTTGAGCGGGGCGGCCGGCTTACTTCCTGCTCACTTTGGGGCCCAGGAGGGCTCCTTTGAACACGGCCTTCAGACCAAAGTAGGCGAAGGCATCTTTCAGGTTGGAATACAACCGCTTGAAACGTCCCATGTCTTGGGTGGTCACATACTCCATGGTGAGGGCGACGCGCTCCTCCCCCTCGCCAAGAGGGGTGACGGAGTGCCAGACCTTGTCGCCGTTAAAAATCACCAGATCGCCCGGGGCAGTGGCCAATTCCAGTTCCTTGGTTTCCCGTGTGGGGTCATCCTTATGGAGGTGACACACCAACCGACAGTGCGTGGATCGGTCCACCAGTCCCATAAGGATGGTGTACCGGGCGCCCTTGTAGTAGGACGTGTCGTAATGGAACCCGATATGGTCCCCCGGCTCGGTGTAGTAATACAGCGCGCAGGCATGGGGGTCGTCTTCGGGGCAGAACATCAGGGGCGTTCCCACCAACCGGTTCAAGAAGTCCACAAAAGCGGGCGCGCGGTAGAGTTCCAGGAACTCCAGGCCCTTCTCGCGGAGCAGAAAGTAGCTGACGCTTCCGCCTTTCTTATGCGCGGGAATATAGTTGCGGTTCAGGCTCGGCTTCAAGCGTTCCACCTGCGGCACCAATACCTCTTCCACCACCCTCCGGGGTAAAAACTGGGGCAACACGATAAACTCGTTTTGGTCCCAGTATTCCCTTTTGACCCGGTCGAAATCCAAGGCGGCGACGGCCTGATCAATGGTTTCTGTCAGGCTCTTCACAGTCGTTGCAATCATGGGCGCTCCTGTTAGCGTGTGCAGGATTTTTTCTCGTTGAGTCGGTTTCGTCGGTTTTGTCCGTTCACGGACATAACGGACCTAACGGACTTATCCGACCCAACGGGTTTCTACGGCGGCGCCAAGGCCGGCGCCTTGACGACCTCGACTCCAGCCGGCACTTCAAAGGCAAAGAGGGTATCGCTCAGGCCGGTGTTGGGCTTCAAATTGGTAAATTCAAAGGAGGACAGGTTGCCGCTCACTTCGTGTATGGTTACCACTTTAATAAAATAGGTGTTCGGCTGCAATTCCAGGACGATTTTTTCCACATTCTGCACCGAGTCGTGCCCCACGGATTTGGGTCGGAGCGTGACTAAGGGTACGCCGCCTTCTCCTTTCTTGTTGCCAGGGGTGGGTTCGACCTTGAAGTGTTGATCAATCTTGGCCGCCCCCTGCAGCAACTGTAAGGGGGCTTGGGAGGCGGCGAGGCGGGTCAATTGCCCCACGAGAACCTGCTTGTGTTCCGGCACATACATCTGCACGTCGTTCTGGTTGACGTAGATTTCCTCCACGTTCGGCTTCAGATAATCCCACCGCAAGCGGCCCGGCTTCTTGATGAACACCCGGCCGCTGGAGGAGATCGGCGTGGCGAATCCCTCAATGCGCGTGGTCTGAGTGAAGTCCGCCTGGAGGTCCTTCGTTTGCTCGTACCGGGCTTGGATTTTTTTGACGACCCCGCGGACGTCCTTTGCGAGGGAGTCCTTCGCGCGAACGCCCTTCGAATCACCCTTGGTTTTGGCCAAGCCGGGCGACGCCGTGGCCACGAATAGAATCGCGAGGAGACTGACGCAGAGCGTTCGTCCTGTCACAGCATTTCCCTTGGCAGCGTTCACCAGACCAACAGCCTGGGCTCAAACCGAATCTTCTTCCACGGGCTCACGTCGCACCAACACCTCACGCCGCCCGTCCCGTCCGGCAGCCCCTACCAGTCCCTCCTCCTCCATGCGCTCGATCATCCTGGCTGCGCGGGGATATCCCACCCGCAGGCGACGCTGGATCAGGGACGCGGAGGCCTGGCCGGTGGAGAGGACGAGGTCCTTGGCCTGTTCATACACCTCATCCCGCTCCTGCTCTTCAGCCACCTCTTCCTGGCGGAGGGATTGCAAGGCTTCCATATAGGCCGGGGCCGCCTGGCCCTTGATGAAGTCCACCACCCGACGCACGTCATCGTCCGGCACGAAGGACCCGTGAATACGCGTGATGCGCCCCGTCCCCGGCGCAAGGAACAGCATATCGCCGCGACCCAGGAGCGCTTCGGCACCGTTGGCATCCAGGATCGTCCGGGAGTCGGTCTTGGAAGAGACTTGAAAGGCGATGCGAGCGGGAAAATTGGCCTTGATCAAACCGGTCAACACATCCACGGACGGCCGTTGGGTCGCCAGGACCAGATGAATGCCCGACGCGCGGGCCATTTGAGCCAGTCTGGCGATCTTGTCTTCCACTTCCTTGGGGGCCACCATCATCAAGTCGGCGAGCTCGTCAATCATGACGACGATATAGGGAAGAGGAGCCGGCGGCGTACGGAGGGGCTCCGCCGCGCTGGGTTCCGGTGCGGCGCTCTCTCCGGCGGCCAGGCGCTCCTCCTCGGTGAGGAACTCCATCGGCAGGTCCCCTTGCTCTTCCGCCGGCTCGGCCGAGCCGGGTTTCCCGCGCCGATGCACCTGGGCGACTTTCCGATTATAGGCATCGATGTTCCGGACTCCGGCTTCGGCCAGCAGCTTGTACCGCTGTTCCATTTCCTGGACCACCCATCCCAGACCGCGGGCCGCCGATTTCGGGTCCGTAATCACGGGGCGGAGCAGGTGGGGGATGCCGTCATAGACCTGGAGCTCCAGGACCTTGGGATCCACCAGCAACAGCTTCACCTCATCCGGTCGCGCGGAAAACAAAATGCTGAGCAGCATGGTGTTGAGGCTGACGCTTTTCCCGGCCCCCGTGGCTCCGGCAACCAGCAAATGGGGCATGGATTTCAAATCGGCCACTACGGGCACGCCGAAAATATCCTTGCCAAGGGCGAGGGTGAGCTTGGAGCGGGACCGCGAAAAGGCCTCACTAGTCAGTACTTCCTTTAACGAGACCGTCTCCCGATAGGTGGCGGGCACTTCGATCCCGACCACCGATTTGCCCGGCAGGGGAGCCACGATGCGGATACTGGTGGCTTTGAGCGCCAAGGCGAGATCGTCAGCCAGGTTCACGATACGCGCGACTTTGATCCCCGGGGCTGGTTCAAACTCATACATCGTCACGATAGGGCCGGGATGCACCTCCGTGACCTTTCCTTCGATACCGAAGCTGAGCAGCGCGCGGATCAAAATCTCCGATTGGGCCTTGAGGGCCTCATCCGTCATCCGTTCCAACGGACCGGAGGGATCACTCAACAGGTCGCG
>JBFFYZ010000002.1:0-24848 GCA_041568895.1 Nitrospiraceae bacterium | reverse complement strand
GGACGGTCGTCTGATACTTCTTCTGGATGGTCAACCAGCCCGTGGGTTCCATATCCGCGTTGCTATCTCCGATGGAGACAAGCGCGTGAGGATTGTTGACCAAGATCCCTCTCTACGGTGGCGTCGAATTGATCTGACTGCTGCTGCAGGCGGGATCGATGAAGGTTGGGTTGTGGTAGAAGCCTCCATGGACCCAATCGGGTCCAATGAGGCAAGCGGGACTCTGGCCCGAATTCGACTGGTATCAATCTATGGGCCAGTCATCCTGCCCAACCTGCCGATGGCTTCCCTAATGGTACTGGCGCCGGTGCTGGCCTATGTCCTCCGGTCTCACCTTCGTGGGACCGGAGCGCTTGCCTATAGCTTAGGCGTTCTCTGTCTCAGCGCTCTATTAGCGCAAGGCACGTCGGCCTTGCGTGGGGAGGTGGATCCCGGTCGCTGGTGGGAACAGGTCCTGCTCAGCCAGCAGTTCGACCGGTACTACCTTCTGCCCTACGGCGTCCTCTTAGGGGTTTTTGCCTGGCACATCTGGGTTTCCAAACTGGCGCCTCACCTTGAACAAGTGTGGTCTCGCTTTGCTCTGGCTGGCATCCTGGCAATGTCCGGGAGTCTGCGTATGGCGGATCTGGCTGAAGTTGGATGGAGGCCGCTTGACCCGGATACGATCGCCTACAGGATTTTAGCTCACAAAATGCAATCTCCCTATGATACTGGAAATCGGGAGCCGCTATGGCCATTGATGTTGAAGGTGTGGTTCTGGGTTCTCGGAGATTCCCTTCTGCAGGTTCGTCTATTGACGATTTGTCTTTCTCTCGTCATGGTCGCCCTGGCCTACAAACTGTTCCGGGACTACACCGGACGGCCTGCCATCGGGTTGTTAGTGGCGGCTTTGCTTGGTAGCAATCCGTATTTGGTTAGCTTAAGTCTTCGTGGACTTCGTGAAGAAGCGTATTTAATCGCCATTCTCGCTTTCGTTTATCTAATTTTTGTTCCCTCCCAACGCTGGTCACTTCGGGGTCAGGCCTTTGGGCTTGGCCTGGCAGGGGCCGCCGCCCAACTATTACGATTCAATAGCTACACATTTCTGGTTCCCTTGTTGGGTATCTGGTGCTGGCGACAAGGTGCGAGCCGCTGGAAGCTCCTCGCTATTTCCGTTTCTATTATTGCCGTGTTTTCTGTCCCACATCTCGTGCACAACTACAGAGTCTTTGGTGATCCAATGTACAGCGTAAACCTGCACTTTGCCTGGGCGAGGAATTACGAATTTGTGATTTTGAAGGAAACGGGATGTGAGGGATGTCCCACACGGGAAGAGATGGCAACCAATTCGATGCGAGGCACCCAAATCGGCGGCTTCGAGTATCTGTTTGGGCTTCATAGTGTGGAAGAGGTGTTTAACACAACCCTACGAGGGTATTTAGAGACGTACCTCACTCCCACGAGTTTGTTTGGGATGCAAACCGGTACAAGCTCGACCTTGGGGTATGCTTTTTATGTGGTTGGACTGAGCCTCGTTGTCATGTCTTCGTATCGAGAACTCCTTGTGGTGGCTGTGTTATTGGCCAATGTCATCCCATTTGCTCTTGCAATCGGTATTGATCCACGCCTCGGCATTCAGACGGCGCCGTTTATTACCTTCTTTCTTGCATGCGGAGTCTGGTTTCCATTAGAGCGGATTTCCGAATGGTGGAGGGCGATGAATCGGACTGGGCTTTTTCTGGTCCCTCGGGACCGAAATGGCCTGCGGCAGCTCTGGAATACACTTCTCAGAATTTGAAAGGAAACCCTGAAGCCGTGAATCAAAAACCATGTTAAATCACCTCCGACGACTCATTCAATATAACGGGCTCTTGTGGACATTAGCGCAGGCGGAAATCCGAGCTCGTCATCGTCAGACTCTCCTGGGGATTCTTTGGGCGGGGATGCAGCCGTTATCTATTATGGTGGTCTTTTTAATCGTATTTTCAATCTTCGTTCGCATTCCAGTGGAAGGGGTTCCTTACCCGCTTTTCGTCTACACGGGACTCTGGTTGTGGTTATTTTTCGCGAACTCCCTCTCCGCTGGACTTCCGAGCATCGTGGGCAACATGAATCTGGTAACGAAAGCCAATTTTCCGAGAGAGGTCATACCGCTCTCAAAAGTGCTTACGGTTGCCGTGGATTTTGTCATCGGTGCCGGTCTGTTGGTAGTGCTGCTTGTGGTGTATGGGATTCGTCCATCTCTATCCTGGCTCGCGGTTCCAGGGTTGTTGTTAATACATTTAAGTTGGACAGTCGGACTCGTTTTGATGGGTTCCGCGCTTTACGTGGTTCAGCGGGACCTCGGTAGCCTCCTCCCATTGATCCTTCAGGTATGGATGTTCCTCAGCCCGGTCATCTACCCCGTTGCCGTAATTCCTGACTCCTATCGGACGCTGTACCTCCTCAATCCTATGGCCATGATCCTGGAAGTGTGGCGAGGCACACTCCTGTATGGGACCTGGCCAGCGCCCGGGTTACTTATTCCTTCTGCCATGGTGGCCCTGATCGCTCTTACCCTCGGCTACGTCATGTTTAAGACCTTGGAATGGAAATTTGCCGATGTTATGTAAAGACATTCTAGCGCTGGGCCCGTAAGAGATCGCCACTGTAGGCTAACGGTGCATGATGATTCGTAAGGATTACCTAGCCTTTGGAAAGCCGAATTTTACGGATGCCGAGGTTGCGGCTGTGGGGAGGGTCTTGCGCTCTGGGTGGGTGGGAATGGGACCGGAGACCATCGCCTTTGAAAAGGAGCTCGCCGCTTACGTTGGCGCTCCGTATGTGGTGACGGTCAATTCCTGTACCTCTGCCCTGTTTCTTTCCCTGCTGGTAGCCGGGGTCGGGCCGGGAGATGAGGTCATTTGCCCGAGCTTGACCTGGTGCAGCACCGCCAACGCCGCTCTGTACCTGGGCGCCAAACCCGTGTTTGCGGACGTCGACCCCGATTCGCTCTGCGTGACGCCCAAGCACATTCTCGCTAAGGTTACGCCCAGGACCAAAGCCGTCATCGTGGTCCATTTCGGCGGGTTAGCGGTTGAGGTGAACCGGCTGCGAGAAGTTCTGCAAGAACGGATCGCGGTGATCGAAGATGCCGCCCACGCTTTAGGGGCCCGATTTTCTGACGGCCTGCGGGTAGGTGCCTCGGGGAATCTGACCTGTTTCAGTTTTTACGCCAACAAAAATCTCTCTACCGGGGAAGGCGGGGCTATCGCCCTGTCGGACGCCGAACAGGCATTGCACCTGCAGTCCCTTCGGCAGCATGGGCTGCCGCTAGATGCCTGGAAGCGCTTCACGCACCCCCAGGCGGTCCTACTTTCCCTTCCCCTGGCCGAGTTGGGCTACAAGATGAATTACTCCGATCTGCAGGCCTCCATCGGACGTGTTCAATTGTCGCGCCAGTCCGCATTCGACTCTCTCCGGCATGAGATAGCCCAGCGTTACGTGGAAGGCCTCAAGGACATCTCGCCGGCCCTCCGGTTTCAGACTCATTGCTTGCATCCGTACCACGCCCGGCACCTCTTTGTGGTGCAATTGCCGTTGGAGAGCATGGGAAAGGACCGCAATGAGGTTCTGCTTCGATTGCGTGCTAACAATATCGGTGCCACCATCCACTATACGCCGCTGCATGGAATGCCTCTCTACGGGAATGGGGCATCCTGCCGGTTGCCGGTGACGGAGCAGGTATCCCGGTCCTTAATTACCCTCCCCATCAGCTCCAGTATGACGCTCCACGATGCGGATTACGTCATCGAACATTTCAAGGACGTGATGAGGTCTCTATGAAGCGGACCCAAGGCAACCCCAATGCCCCGTCCAACCCGGAGACTCCGATTCAGTACGGGTTTTACAACCGGCTAAAGGCTGAATTCCCTTCTCAAGTCATCGTGGACGCCACGGAAGTCTGCAACTTGGCCTGCGTGCACTGCCCCCATCCTGACTTCAAGAAGTCCGACCAGTATGGCGGCCGCCACCTGGACCTCGACCTTCATCACAAGATGGTGGACGAGGTGCGGGAGTTCGGTGTCGGATGCACGCAATACATCCGCTATACCAGCAACGGAGAGCCCCTGGTCCATCCCTACATCTACGACATGCTGGACTACGCGGTGCGCCGGTCAGGGGTGTTCGTCACGCTGACCACCAACGGCACAATCCTAAATGACAAACGAGTGGAGAAGCTTCTCGCATCAGGCCTTCATATGGTTGACGTCAGTATTGACGCATTGATGCCTCACACCTATGCACGCGTAAGGGTTCAGGGAAATCTTCACGTCACGCAATCCAATGTTGTGCGGCTCCTAGAAATGAAGCGAAAGACGGGAGCCTCCACGCGTATCGTCGTCAGCTTTGTAGAACATCCCGACAATATTTCCGAGACTCAGGACTTTGAGAAATTCTGGAATGATCAAGGGGTGGATTCTGTTGTTATTCGGCGGCTTCATTCGGCGGCAGGAGGAGTAGTCAAAATTGCCAAAGTCATGCGTGCACAGCAAGCTCGGGAATCTCGGCGTCCGTGCCTTTACCCCTGGGAGCGGATACTGTTGAACCCGCGGGGGGAACTTGCGTTCTGTCCTCAGGACTGGGTGCACGGCTCAGTGCTTGCCGATTACCGGCGTACCACAATTCGAGGTCTGTGGCAAAGTGATGTTTATCAAAACCTCCGTTCAGCTCATTTAGCCAACGATTTTTCTCGCCACGGCTTCTGCGGACAATGCCCGGACTGGAAACAGACCCGTTGGCCAGGGGAAGGCCGCAGCTACGCGGATCTGGTTCATGACTTCATGGGAGAGCCATGAAAAAAGTCGCAATCTGCCAGTCCAATTATCTCCCCTGGAAGGGTTATTTTGACCTGATTCATGACGTGGAAGTCTTTGTGTTTTATGACGACGTCCAATTTACCGTTCGGGATTGGCGTAACCGGAATAAAATTAAAACGCCGCAGGGTGGTCTATGGGTGACTGTACCAGTAGGCGCCGACCGAAATCGCCGGATCTGTGAGGTGACGATCCCTGATGACGGCTGGCAGAAACATCATTGGAAAACCATTCGCCAGTTTTACAGTAAGGCGCCGCACTTCAAACAATACCAGGACTTCTTCGAACATGTGTACCTGGAGGTGCGTTGGCGTACTCTGTCCGAGCTGAATCAGTTTTTGATCATGCATATTGCCAGGGAGTTTTTGGGTATCAAGACCGAGTTTATTCAGTCGGCCCACTTTGAGGTGACGTCAAAGAAACAAGAGCGCATCCTAGACCTTTTGCACGCGGTAGGGGCCGACGTGTACGTATCTGGCCCTTCCGCCAAAGCCTACCTAGATTCAGCCCGATTTGGTCGGGCTGGCATTGATTTGATCTGGAAGGATTATTCGGGCTATCCGGAATATTCCCAGTTCCACCCGCCATTTGAGCATGCGGTCAGTATTCTTGATCTGTTGTTTCACATGGGCGAGGATGCCTCCTATTTTATTTGGGGGTGGCGGAGTGCCAACCGGCAGACGATGAAAGAAACAGGATCAGGAGCGAGGTTATGAAGCCGGTATTTTCCATTGTTATTCCTGTCTTCCAAAACCAAGCGAACCTGCATGACACGGTTCCGGCACTCCTGGCCTTGCGGAACCGTCTGCTCGAGTATGTCATTGAATTGGTGTTCGTCGATGACGGATCCCGAGATGGTTCCATGGAGATTTTGAAGGACTACGCATCCAAATATCCGGCCGAAATCAAGATTGTCAAGCTGACCAGAAATTTCGGTCAGACGGCCGCAACGCAGGCAGGCTTGCGGTACGCAAAGGGAGATTGTGTCGGGATTATATCCGCTGATTTGCAAGAGCCGCCGGATTTATTTGTAGACATGGTTGGTGCGTGGAAAGGTGGTGCTAAGTTCGTGATAGGCGAGCGGTGCCTAAGGGAAGAGAGTCAGCACCATCAGGCGGTTTCGGGGATTTACTGGAAGCTTGTCCGGCGGTTCGCCTTTCCAGACTTTCCTCCCCTCGGGTACGACTTTTGTTTGCTGGACAGGCAGGTTGTGATGGATATCAATCGAATAAACGAAAAGAATTCGTCAATTTTTGTCCTAATTTACTGGCTTGGCTATCGGCCCGTCCGGATTCCGGTGGTTCGTCGGCAGAGGGAAAAAGGAAAATCCCAATGGAGGTTTCTAAAAAAAATTAGTTTCACCGTCGATACACTAATCGGATTTACTTACATTCCAGCCAGGCTAATTACATGGATGGGATTTCTCGCGGCGCTGCTGTGTTTGTTGTATCTGGCTGGTTCCCTGGTGTTGTGGTTTTGGCTTCGCACAGCCCCGCCAGGGTGGATGACAGTCGTCGGCTTGACTGCCCTCCTGGGCGCGATGCTTCTTTTCTCACTCGGAATCCTGAGCGAATACCTGGTGCGGATATTGGATGAGGCACGAAAGCGGCCCCCTTTTGTTGTAGAGCAGGTCATTGCACATGAAGAGGGCAGGGAATGAACGGGCGGCTTGCGCAGGCTACGGAAACCATGAAGCCCAAATCGTTGTTGGGGCAGGCTGGTCTCCTGCCGGTGGTTTTTCAGAAGCGCGACTGGAATTGGGTCCTTGTTTTCGGTCTGACTCTTCTCAGCGTGGTGTTCTTGGCGGTGGCCGTCGAGTTCGTTGTCAGCGCCAGACCCTCGGTTGGAGGAATCGATTTTTACTTCTATTTACTGTATGCCCGGGAATTAGCGGATGGCCTGAAGGATGTGATGCAGGAGCGGTACATTTACTTTCCCGGTGTCTTCACCTTCTGGGCATCCGTTTTTCGGATCTCCGACGGAAGTCTGGCCTCTCTGCAGTGGGCCTACCTTGGGGTGGTGATAGTTAATGGTGTCCTCGTGGGGGCGATCCTCAGCACCATCACACGCCAGTGGCAGGTGGGCGTGGTCGCGACAGGAATTTATCTTATTGTCGCCAGTAGGATCGATGGATTAGCGGGCATCACGGAACCGATCGCAACCGTTCCATTCCTCTTTGGCCTCTGGGCCTGGATCATCCTCCGAGGCTTGGGCAAAGCCCCAGTTGATTTGGTCGCCCTTGGATCGGGGCTCGGCCTTGCTCTCTATGCCAAGCAGCAAGGTGGACTTTTGGCTCTTGGGGCCCTGGGCCTTCTTCCCGCACTGTCGGCGACTTTCGTCACCAACCCGTATACAGTCCGGCAGTTCCTGATTCTCCCGACAACTGCTGTGGGAGTTTTTTCTATAGCCATGGTTGTGGAGGGTGGGGGCTTGCCGGCAATTCAAAGGGGGTTGCTTTTTGCCCAAGAGTATCCCGCCCAAGGTGCTTGGGCGGAGCACACCCTGCGGGTGTTCCAACTTATCCAGCCCTTGTCCAATCTGCTTCTCTCCGGATGTGCCCTGTGGATCCTCTCGTTGGTAGCCCTACCATGGCGGCGGGCATGTACTGAGACAGTAGTGCTTACGCTTGGACTCACCGTCTTCTCGGTGGTAGGGTGCCTTTTGCAGTTCCTTAAGCGAGGCTACCTGCATTACGCGCTCCTTCCATTGCCCTCGATCCTGATCGCAGCGGGGTTGACGGTCTTCTTGGTTATCAAACTCCTAGAAGTCCTCGCAGCGAGATGGCCACAATATTCAACCACAGTTGTTCTTGTAGGCGGGATTTTTTTTCTGAGTCTCAATTCATTAGGAACTACAAGCTTTGTTGAAGACATGACCAGGATGATGGCCACCGTGCACCAAAGAAAAGCCCAAGAGGATTTTGGAAAGGCATTTGTCCCGTTATGCCGCCGGGTGCAATCCGGTGCTGCGTTGCTGATGATTCCACCGCGGGAAAATCGTGTGCATTGGTTTTGTGATACGCGTTCCATCGCCTGGAGAATCAAAAACCCCTGGGAGCACCCCGACCCCTACGTCTGGAAAACTCTTTTGGCTGAAAAGGATTTGAACCAGGTATTCCTGTTTTCAAAGTCTTACGGGGACTTTGAAAAGCGGTTTTTTGAAAACAACGACTGGTCCGTCTTTTTGCAAGAGCTGGAGTTGCGCGGATTTCGGCGGACTTTTGATTTCGAGTTTGGGCAGCTTTTCCGAAGAGATGTGCGATGAATCCACCTGGAATAGAGGGGCTCAGAAAGCATACTTGACTGTCCAGAGCCTTGAGGTAACCCAATCCCTCTTGATCACCCTGCGTCACCCCAGGAGCCAATCATCTGTAACGGAGATTGATGCCCGATCCTGTTTAGCGAATTTCATATAAGGATTAAATGAAATCACAAGATTTTGTCATTGAATGCGATCAGGTGTCCAAACGCTATGATCGTCATGCGCTGACCCTCCGGCATTCTCTAGCACGGTTGTTTCGGTGCCATCAAAAAATGGCGCACGATGGCGAACCGGAGTTTTGGGCAATTCGGGACTTGAGTTTTTCCGTTCGACGCGGGGAAGTCCTCGGGATTATCGGGCCGAATGGAGCCGGCAAAAGCACGACCCTTAAACTCATCGCCGGGATTTCCAGACCCACTAGCGGACGTATTTCCGTCAAGGGTCGAGTCGGGACTCTCATCGAGCTTGGTGCGGGATTTAGCCCTGATTTAACTGGTCGCGAGAACATTTACCTGAATGCCGGTGTCCTGGGGTTAACACGGCGAGAAATCCAACAACGTATTGGGGATATCGAGGTTTTTTCAGGCCTTCGGGAATTTCTCGATGTCCCTGTCAAGTATTATTCATCAGGTATGTATGCAAAGCTTGGGTTTTCGGTTGCCGTGCATTTGGAGGCAGATATTCTCCTAACCGATGAGATCCTAGCAGTTGGAGATGCGGTATTTCAGCGGCAATGCGTTAAAAAGTTTCAGGAAATTAAAGACTCGACCACGATCCTGTTCGTCTCCCACGATATGGCTAAGGTGAAGCAAATTTGTTCGCGGGTGATTTGGATAAAAGAGGGGAGGGTTCGCAGTGACGGCGACCCCGACAAGGTTATCGAGGCGTATCTGGAGTCCCTCCAACAGGAGCGTGAGCGTGTACTCCAAGGGGAAAGGCCTCTTGGGCCTACCCCTGGAGCCGAAAGATGTATGGGTGGAGAAATCGAGATCGTTGAGGTTACCACGCATGACGGTGAAGGCGGCCCACGGAGCGTTTTCAGGACATTTGAGGATCTTGTTATTCGAATTCATTATCGCGTACGCGGGCCCTTTTCTGATCCGGGGTTTGGCGTGAGGCTTTATTCTTCGGATGGCTTATGGGTTCATGGGACCAACACCTTTATCGATGGTGTACCAATTCATCTCGTAACTCCTGAAGGGTATGTGGAGCTGCGCTATTCAAAGATGGCGCTTCTTGAGGGTGAGTATTGGATTTCGGCTGGAGTGGCCCCGGCCAATAATTGGCTAGCACCCTACGATTCGCGCGAACGAGTCCAGCGGTTTGAAGTTATCCGTTCCCAGTCGGACGGCGGAATGTTCGGTCTTCCCCACGAATGGGTGGCAGAGAGTCGTCATGAGAAAGCGGAAACAATGAAGGAATCCTAGGGAAAATTCGCTGGGTAATTTTTGGACGAAGATGAAAGTGCTCATTTTGCAGAGCCACGATTCCCGAGCCTTTGAGCTTGCGGTCGGCATGGTTCGGTCCAGATGGCCGGGCGCCACAATAGGAGGGCTGGTCCAGGATCGCTCCCTGGTAACTCGTCTGGCGTCGCCCATCAATGGGGCCCTCTTTCTATACGGAACAAGTCCGTCCGGGGTTCGCCCGGTGCTTGACAGAATGACACTTGAGACCCTACGCGACGAGCATTTTGATCTTTGCGTGCTATCGTTCGATGATCGGAATGGAATCCAACAATGGAGTTTCCGACAGATCCCAATCAAAGCTGGGATTCCTCGAATAATTGCGCGTAATACCGCGAACGAAGTTATTGAGCAAGGGAGAATCGCCTGGATGGTACGGACGGTGTGGGCCTGCGGGGTTCTGAGGCTAGTGCAGCCCAGGCTCTGGGTTCCGCCCTCAATCCTGGCTTTTGGCGAACGTTACTGGGACCATGCAATGCTCTTCTTGCTCGCCCTAGGGGCCGTGCTGGCGGCAGCGCTCAAACGTCTAGGTTTCCACCATCCCTCAGCTTGGCGCAAGGGCAGCCTTCACCCGCTGGGGACCCTGGTGATTTTTATTCCGTATCTTTGCCTCGGTGGAGCGCAACGTGCACTGGTCAATTTTTTGCGCTTCGTGGACCGGGATAAATATCGTATCCATATCTGCACCTTAAGGGAAAGTGATGGTTTCTTTGAGGAGGAGGTCCGAGCTCTTGGAGTCCAAGTCACATATTTACCCTGTCAGGGAGGAATTCCTTTTTGGAAAATTCCATTGGCCCTAACCCGATTCTTAAAAAAGGTTGCGCCGCACACAGTACTTGGATGGTTGCCGTGGGCAACCGTGTTTACGGCCTTGGCGGGATCGCTAGCTGGCGTCCCGCGCATAGTGATGTGCTATCGGACCCAGAGCCCTGACCAGCGTGGTGGGAAGTACCCAGCTTGGTTGCGACCGTTGGACATCGTCAGCGGGCGTCTGGCCAATGTTGTTTTGGCCAATTCGGAGGCCAGCCGTCACGATTATATGACTTGGGCCAAAATTCCTTCGAATAAGATCGTGACGGTATATAGCGGTGTGGACACACAGGAAATCCGGCCTCTCGCGATTGAACGTATTCGAGAAATTCGGTCACGTTTGGGGCTGGGAGACCAGCCTATGGTTGGGTTAGTCGGACGGCTGACTCCTGAGAAAGATCACGAAACCTTTTTGCAGGCGCTGTGTCACGTCCGGGAATCCGTACCTGCCGTCCAGGCCGTACTGGTGGGAGGTGGCAACGAAGAACCACGCCTTCGTGCCGTGGTGAAGGAACTTGGTTTAGCTGATTGTGTCAGATTTCTTGGGGCCCGCAAGGACGCTCTGGCTATCATCGGCAGCCTGGATGTGCTGGCGTTGACCTCGCGCACGGAAGGACTCCCAAATGTCCTACTTGAGGCTCAGGCAATGGAGGTCCCGGTCGTGACCACCGATGCCGGGGGAGCTCCCGAAGTTGTACGTAACGGGGAAACAGGGTACGTCGTGCCTCGAGGAGACAGTCTGCAGGTGGCCGAACGTCTCATGCAGCTCTTGCTGGATAAGGCCCTCCGCCGATATATGGGGGCAGCAGGACGTGCTTACGTGATTGCCCGATTCGGCGCCGATAGGATGGCAGCGACGGTTCTAAGATATTGCGGGGTGTAATCAACATCCCGGCCAAACCGTATGACGAGCCAAGTGACCATGGTCACTGAACCAAGGACAGTCGGCATGGCCATGTCGGCCCAAAATGAATGTCTTTTAATTGATCGGGAATGCCCGAGGATGGGTATTTTAATTCTTCAGTCCTGTGGAGCGGAACATTTTCTCAACGCCGCTCGAGCAGCACGCGAGCGGTATCCCCACGCAGATCTGATCGGCCTGGTGGAAGAGGAAGAACGCTTGCGTATACAGGCCAGCGGACTGTTCGCAAGCCTGCAAGTTCTTCGGCGAGACCAACCAACTGAATGCTGGTGGCCTTCGGCGCAGGCTATAGTGGACCTTTGCATCATCCCATTCGAGAGTCGAATGGGGGTGGATATCTTAGCCTTTCGACGCTTTCCGATCATATACAGAATCGGCAGGGTGGCCTCCTACAGTCGGCGAAAAAGGCTGCGTGAGCACGGCCTGACGATGTGGCGTGTAAGTACCTGGATCATTTCCAAGGGAATTCGACCGATCCACCGTCCTGCGCTGTGGCTTTGGAACCGCCTTTGGCGCTGGATGGATGTGGCCATACTATTCAGTTTGGCTCTGTTGGCGTTAGGCACTTCCAGAATTCGAGGCATTATCTCCTGGATTCACCCAGCAAGAGGAACCGAGGTAGGTGGGTTAGAACCTCTGAGGGTCACGGTGTTCATCCCCAGCATGGGACTCGGCGGTGCCCAGCGTCAAGTGATCTCTTTTCTTTCAAAAATCGACCGGGCTCGATTCGACGTGGAGCTTGCGTTGCTGAACATTTCGGATAAGTTTTTTGAACCTGAGGTTCGTGCGCTGGGAATCCCAATCGTGTGCCTGAACGAGGATGATGATTTTTGGCGAACGGGCGTGGTGCTTCGGTTGGCCCGTCACTTACGGCGCCGTCGGTCTGTCGTGCTGCATAGTTGGCTGCATTACGCGGTCAATCTGGGCACGATCGCTGGTGCATTGGCGGGGGTGCCCGTGCTGGTCGGCTCCTTCCGCAGTGAACGACCCAGCCGATTCCCCTGGTTCTACCCAGCCTGGCAGCGGGCTATGGATGTCTTGAACGCACCGCTGCAGACCTGGGTTATCGCCAATTCCGATGCGGTGCGTCGGGAGGCCCAATGCTGGACCTTCCTGCCGGAGCGTAAGCTCCTCACGATCTACAATGGGATCGAAACGAAAGAACAGATGGGAAGCGATCGTGTTCAACTCGATCGGCTCCGCAAGGAACTCAACTTGCCTCCGGGGGTTCCAGTGGTAGGAATCGTCGGACGGCTCGATCCCGAGAAGGATCATGCGACGTTTCTCCTAGCGGCTGAACGGGTATTATGTCGGCTGCATGATGTGCGATTCCTGATCGTGGGAACCGGACGACTACAGACTTGGATCGAAGAGGAAGTCAGGCGACGTGGTCTTGCTGGGAGGGTGTTGGTCCTGGGTGCTCGGGACGATGCGTTCTCGTTGATCCAGTTGATGGATGTATTGGCGTTGACCTCTAAATCTGAAGGATTCCCCAACGTCCTCCTCGAGGCCGGGTTGCTGGGCACGCCCATTGTGACCACCGCAGCAGGAGGTGCGACAGAGATCGTGACTAATGGAAAGACAGGGTTCGTCGTGCCGTGCGGAGATGCTGAGGCGGTAGCGGACAAGATCCTGGGCTTTCTTGCCGACCCGCGACTAGCGGAGCAGTGCGTCGATGCTGCGCGCAATCAAGTGCAGGAGCAGTTTTCGGCGGACCGCATGGCGTCGGCGATCACCGATTGCTACCTGCGGGGTCTTGCCCTGTCCCAGGGGTATACGCCGAGGGCTCCAGTGAAAGTCTGCTTGATATCCAACTTTATTTACGGGTTTTTTCAACCATCCTCGAGACTCCCGTTTGGCGGGGCTGAAGTCCAACTGAATGCTTTGGCTCGACAATTGGTCCAAGACCGTCGGTTTGAGGTATCTATCCTGACCGGAGACAAAGCCCATCGTAGAAGGGAACAGCATGAAGGAATGACCGTGTTTTTAAGCCCACTGATAGGAAGATTTCAGGATCTCGATGAATCCCTCTGCGATGATCCCGCGGCTGCCGCGTTGGAGCCGAAAAAAATGGCAAAATCGTGTTCCATGCCCTTTCGTGATCGTCTCCGTAGCTGGCTAGATACCCTGCCTGAGCCGGCCTCTGGGATCATTCGATGGCCGATTCGTACCTGGTTTCGCTTGCCGGGCCTGTTGCCTCCTACGGTAATTTCCCCGGTGCGGTGGATTCACCATCGCCTACAAGAATTTCGTGAATGGCTGGCTTGGTTCAGGACATTGTGCTCCATTAAGGCAGATGTGTACGTGATGCGGTGCGCTGCTCCGCAGGTCGGGTATGTGCAAGCTGTCTGTGGGCTCTTGCGGAAACGATTTGTATACATGGTGGCTCACGATGATGAGGTTTCGGGCGCCTATGCGGCGGCGCAGGGTATCTGGGGGAAGCGGTTCGAACGCGGCCTTCGTCGGGCCGAGGCCGTCGTGTGCCAGCACGACGATCAGCTCAGGCTCCTGCGCGCCAACTATCACCGCGAGGGACACCTGATCAGATCGTTGTGTCCCGTTCCGATCGAAGGTATGGGTGAAAGGCCGCGACGAATCCTGTTGTGGGTGGCTCGGATGGACGAGTGGAAACAGCCGGATCTCTTTCTGGACTTGGCGGAGCGGATGCCGGAAGTTCCTTTCGTGATGGTCGGCCCTCCCAGCCATCAGAACCCGTCAGACCTCATGCGGCTGCGGGAGCGAATGAACCGGCTGCCGAACCTTCGCTGGCGTAAGCGCGTCCCCTTTGAGGAGACTATAACCTTGTTCCAGGAGGCCCTGCTGTTCGTGAACACCTCACGGGTAGAGGGATTTCCGAACACATTTCTGCAGGCCGCCGCTTGCGGTACGCCGGTCGTGTCCTTGTTGGTGAATCCGGAGGGCTTGTTGGACCGCTACGGGTTCGGGTGCTGCGCGAAGGGCGACTGGGCAGAATTTGAAAGCCAGGTGCGAAGGCTCTATGCCGACGACAGCCTGCGAAGACGGCTTGGCGAGAGCGGGCGCCGATTTGTGCGTGAATGCCACGATCCGTCCCTTGTGGCAACCCAGTATGCCGATCTTTTTCTTCGCCTTTGCGCAGGATGAATCTCAGGTATGCATCCGGGGGCAGACATCCGATTGGCCCGGTGAGTTCGACCGGTCAAGGGCTGATGAGGGGAAATCGACCACTATGAAGCGATCACTGTTGCAGTTTCTGGTGTGTCCGGACTGCAAAAGTCCTCTCGCGTTGGAAGAGGGGGCAAGGTCGGGAGAAGAAATCGTGGCAGGTGCCCTGATCTGCAGCGCGTGCGGGGCGCGATTCAGCATCGACCGAGGCATCCCTCGATTCGTCCGGACGGATTCTTACACGCGAAGTTTTTCCATTCAATGGAACCTCCATCGAAAGACCCAAGTGGATTCGCTCGCAGGCCATGGGGAATCCCGACAATATTTCCAGACGAAGACAGGCATTACGGAATCCGAGTTGAAGGGCAAGCTGGTTCTGGACGTAGGCTGTGGAACCGGCAGGTATATGGAGATCGCCTCCGCCCAGGGCGCCGAGGTGATCGGAGTCGATCTGTCCTTCGCCGTCGACGCGGCCTATGCCAATATGGGTAGCCGCAGTGGGATTCACGTGGTGCAGGCCGATCTGTTCAAGCTCCCTTTTCGCCAGGGAATTTTCGATGTGATCTACAGCATAGGAGTGCTCCACCATACCCCGAGCACCAGGGAGGCTTTTCATCGGCTTCCCATGCTTTTAAAGAAGGGGGGTCTTCTTGCGATCTGGGTGTACCAGTATGGCGGAGAATATTCGGAATATTTAAACCGGGTTCGGGTGGTAACGACTCGCATTCCTCACTTCATGTTGTACCCGCTGTGCTGGATTTGCGTTCCTGTCCTTCACGCTGTGGCGAAGGTCCCGGTGTTGAGGAAAATAACGGAGCGAATCCCAACGAGCGGAATGAAACGGGGGCTGACCTGGGCCGTCCTCGATACCTTCGACCTGTGGTCCCCACGATTCCAGTGGAAGCACTCCGAATCGGAAGTCCGGGACTGGTTTCACGAGGCGTGCTTGGAGGACGTGAACGCCTTAACGTTTCCCGTGTCGATGCGGGGGCGACGTCCTCTCTCTGAAGGGACCGCCTCCGTCAATAAGGAAAGCGCTTAGGATCTATGTGTGGAATCGCGGGACAGGTGAACGCCGATCGACGCCCTGTGGACGGCGAGGTGGTCGCACGCATGGGTGAGCGGCTGCGCCATCGTGGTCCGGACGACCACGGCCTCTACGTGAACGGGCACGTCGGGTTGGCCCATCGGCGGTTGAGCATCCTCGACCTGAGCCCGGCCGGACACCAGCCCATGTCCAACGAGGATGGCACCATATGGATTGTCTTTAACGGGGAGATCTACAACTACCGGGAGCTGCGGGACGGTCTGCAAGGCCGTCATACCTTTCGATCCCGAACGGACACCGAGGTGATCATTCACCTGTATGAGGACTATGGACCGGAGTGTGTGTCCCGCCTGCGAGGGATGTTCGCCTTTGCCATCTGGGATACCCGAGCGCAACGCCTGGTTCTGGCGAGAGACCGACTTGGGAAAAAACCTCTGTTCTACGGCCTTCAGAATGGCGGGTTGACCTTTGCTTCCGAGCTTAAGGCCCTGCTCGTCGCCGATGACCGACCCGAGATCAATCCGGTCGCGCTGCACTATTACCTGATTTATCAGTACATACCGGCTCCATTGACCATCTATCGCGGGATTCGCAAGCTTTCCCCGGGACATGTGTTGGTGTATGAGCAGGGGAAGGTTTCGGAAAGCGCCTATTGGTCGTTGCGATTCACGGAAAAACAGGCAAAGCTCCCGGACATCGAAATTCAGGAGCGGTTTCTGGCTCTATTGCGTGAATCAGTCCAGCTACGGCTTGCCAGCGATGTGCCCCTGGGGGCATTCCTGAGTGGCGGCGTGGATTCCAGCGCGGTTGTGGCTTTAATGAGTCAATCGATGACCCAGCCCGTGCAAACCTTCTCGATTGGGTTTGAGGAGGAATCACACAACGAACTCCCCTACGCCAGGATGGTAGCGGAAAGGTTCGGAACCGACCACCACGAATTTATCGTTAAACCTTCTGCAGTCGATATCCTACCGACCCTTGCCTGGGTGTACGACGAACCCTACGCCGATTCCTCCGCAATTCCTACCTACTACGTCTCGGAGTTGAGCCGAAAGGTCGTAACGGTCGTGCTAAGTGGAGATGGTGGGGACGAAATACTAGGAGGCTATCCTCGGTATCGGTTCAACCCCCTTGATCGATTGCTCGACACTTTGATGCGAAGTCATAGGTGGGTGGGAACCGCTGGCGATCGACTGCGGACACTCATAAAACGCCTCTCCTCCGATCTTCCGATAATCCGGGGTTTCCGCTATCGCCTACTTGCCAGTCTCTGGCCCTTGAGGGAGCGCTATCTGCATCGAATCTGTTATTTCACCCCGGAGGAGGTCGAAGAGCTATACAGTCCTGAGTTCAAAGAGATGGTAAGGGGCCATGACGCCTACGATCTGATCGAGCAATGGATGGAAGACGCCGAAGCCGTGGAATTTCTGGACCGACTGTTGAGCGTGGACACTCGCACATATCTGCCCGACGATCTGCTCGTCAAGGTGGACCGGGCCACGATGGCCCACGGGCTCGAAGCCCGCTCTCCCTTTCTAGACCATCATGTGGTCGAGTTTGCTGCCTGCTTGCCGGTTGAATGGAAGATCCGTGGCGGACAGAACAAGTATCTACTAAAGCAGGTCATGCGCGGGATGTTACCCAATCAGATCCTGGACCGCCCGAAACGGGGCTTTGCCGTACCTATTGACCGGTGGTTTCGGCATGACTGCCGAGATTTTGTCCGGGAAATTCTGCTGTCACCGCGGTGCTTGAGCCGGGGATATTTCCGGCCCGAGCAAGTCCGTGCCATGATCGATCGCCATCAAGAAACTGACGAAAATTTCGGTTCCCGCTTGTACTCATTAATGATGTTGGAGCTCTGGCATCGGGAATACGTGGACCAGGCGGCTGGGACAACCTGAGCGCCTCGGAGGACCGGCAACGGCTGTGAATATTCACCCCCTGCATTGGGTGTGCCCGACCTGCCGCTCGGGCTTGGCGGCGAAGGCCGGGGGCTTCCGCTGCCGGGCTTGCGGGGCTCATTACCCGGTGATCGGGGACATCCTCAGAATGCTTCCCCCGATCGTTCGTACCGAGCAACAGACCCGGGAGGCCTTCGACTTTGAGCACCGGAGGTACCAGGCGGCACAATATCTGCGGATCTCTCCGGCGCTGGTGGAAGATTGGCTGGCCGAGGTCCGCCTCCCGAGGGACCACTTTCAGGGCCTCACCGCCCTCGACGTCGGATGCGGGTCCGGCCGGTGGACCTATGCGCTTGCGATGCTGGGGGCCAAGGTGGTGGCGGTGGACTTCAGCGATGCGGCGGTCGAGGTGACTCGAAAAGTGACCAAGGGGATCGGGGAGGTGCAGGTGATCCAGGCGAGCCTGTTCCACCTGCCGTTCGAGGCGGAGCAGTTCGATTTGGTGGTGTGCTGGGGAGTGCTCCACCACACGCCGAATACGGAACGGGCCTTTCGAACTATCGCGCCCCTGGTCAAGCCCGGCGGCCTCCTGCACGTGATGGTCTATGAGCGCAGGAACCCGTTGAAAGTTCTGGGAACGGAACTGCTTCGCATGGCTATGAGAAAGCTTCCACCGGAAACGCGATACCGAATCTGCGGACGCCTGGTGATCAGAAATCGGCTGCTGTTTCACCTCCTGCGAGGGGTGATCGCCTGCATTCCGGTTGAGCATTTGAACCACAATTTGGATGCGGAGACCGCTCAATTTGGACTTTATGACTGGTACTCCCCTCGGTACAACCACCTTCACCGCATCGAAGACGTGCAACGGTGGTTTGAGCAGGCAGGTTTTGATCACCTGACCCTGACCAGCCCCATCAAGTACCGGCAATGGCTCGATGTGCTGCGGTTCGGAGAGTGCGGAGGCTCGATTCACTGCCGCGGGACAAAGAAGGGACGCGAATGGGCGTTGGAGTCGGAGGGGAGAGGAACGCAGGTATTGGCTAGGTAACCGGATGGCGCCTGTGGGGACATCGGCGGACCTGGCCGGGGAACCATCAATGGGACTCGGGATACAGACCGACTCAAAAGCTGCCTGCACGAGGACCTCCCTAGGGGCTAGCCTCAGCGGAGCGGCCCTCGTGCTGGTCCTCGGCACCGCGTGGGTGGATCCGAGACGTCTTCCCCTTCTCCTCATTCCGGCCTCTTTCCTCCTGCTGGCCTACAGGGTCGGGGGCCTGGTCGGCCGAGTGGTCGGCGGGATTGGGACCGAAACGGACCCTGTGAGGGACCCTCCGGCCATAACACGGGTGGCCATGCAGCTTGGGGTCGGAACGGCCTGCCTTTCTCTGCTGGCCTGGGGGACCGCTTTTGCCGGCCTGTTTTGGTGTGCGGGACTGGTGGCCCTGTTCCTCCTGGCCCATGGACTGTGGGTGGGGAGCCACCGCTGGTTGGCCGTGGGAGATCAACAAGAACTGGTTAGCCATCTCATGGATCGAAGGGTATTAATGGCAGCGGCCGGAGGAGGGGCTGTCGGAGTTTTTTGGCTGATCGCTTGGTTGTGGGCGACCATTCCCCCCACCTTTTTTGACGAGCTGTCCTACCATCTCGTCGTGCCCC
This sequence comes from Nitrospiraceae bacterium, assembly GCA_041568895.1. Lineage (GTDB taxonomy): Bacteria > Nitrospirota > Nitrospiria > Nitrospirales > Nitrospiraceae > JBFFYZ01. The sequence continues at coordinate 5,802 of JBFFYZ010000002.1, read as the reverse complement.
AGCGGGCGCTACTGACCGGAGGACTCCCGGAGACCCCTTGGGTGTTCTTCACCGTGATGCCGCACGCCTCGGATCTTTTGCTAGGGTGGGGGATGGCCTTCGCCGGAGAGCATGGGGCTCGGGCCACCCATTTTGCCCTGTGGGTCGCTTGCTCCATCGGAGCCTGGGGCATGGTTGAGGCCCTGGCCTGGACCAGGCCAAAAGGGATGGCCGCGACGCTCGCCATCGGCGCGCTCGCCACTTCTCCCACCCTCTGGTTTTTGGCGACCCTGCCTTTTGCGGATACCTGTTTGTCGCTGGCCACGATCACGGCGGTGCTGTTGCTGGTGGCGTCCCCCTCGGATAGGCGGCCCTGGATTGCGTTGGGCTTGGTATTGGGTCTCGCGGCCACGGTCAAGCTCACGGGACTATATTGGGTCGCTGCCGGGCTTGCTGCAGCCGCGGTAGCCGGGTGGCCTTTAAAGGATTTGGCTCGGGCCGCCATGGTCGCGGTGGGAAGCGTGGCGCCTTGGTGGGGTCGGGCCTTGCTCCAGACAGGCAATCCCATCTATCCCATGGCCTATGATGTTCTGGGGGGTCGGTACTGGAGCCCCGAAAGTCAGGCGCGGGCAGTAGGGGACGTGGCTCCCAGTGTGTTTGAGTTTGGCCTGTCCGGCCTGCTGCGCCTCCCAGCGGATTTGGTTCAGCATCCGGAGCGGTTCGGATCAGGCGGTGAGGCCGGAATTTTCGCCTTGGTCGCGACGGCCGGCCTGGTGGTCTGGCCGTTGGTTGCTAGGATGATTCGAACGGGCCCGCGCGAACGGCAGAGAGGCGATCTCATGGCCACCTTTGTCCTCGTGGCAGGAATCGGTTGGCTTGCAACCTCGACCACCATTAGGTTTCTGGCGCCGGCGTTGCTGCTCGGTCTAGCGGCACTTGCCGGGGCGGTGCTGTATCTGGACCGCATCGGTCGGAGCCTGGCATTGGTCGCGTTGCTAGCCGCGAGTATCTGGGGAACCTGGGAGTTCCTGGCTGTGCATTCCGCCGCCTTTTCTTCCACGGGAGTTGCGTTGGGCCAGGAACCTCCGGAGGCCTACCTGTCCAGACAATTGGAACATTTCGACGCGGCCCGCTTCGTTCAGCAGACACTGCCGCAGGATGCCAAGCTGTTGTTTATCGGTGAGACGCGTCCGTACTATTTTTTTCGCGAGGCATTGGCACCGACCGCCTACGATCAGCACCCGCTTCAGTACTGGGTACAAGAAGCCGCCTCCCCCCAAGCCCTGGCTGCCCGCTTGGCGCAGGAGGGATTTACCCATGTGGTCCTGAACGTGCGCGAATATAACCGTCTCCACCGTGCCTATGGGCTGTTCACGTTTTCAGGCCCGAACCAGGAGGCCGATGACCAACGACTCAAGCGTCTTCCCCAGGCGCTCAGCCTCCAGTTTTCAAAAAATGGAGTGTTGGTATTCGAAATCCCTTCAGATTCTGAGGCAAGGCGGGCGGGCCAGGGAAGGACCCCAAACGGACCGGAGGGACAACCTCACGGAGGGTGATGGCTTTTGGCAGGGGTCTCCGGATCGGTTCGTTGTCAAACATTCTAACGGGAATTCAAGAATGACCAGATCCAGCGGGAGCACATGATCATGACACCCAAACGGGCGTTGATTACGGGAATTACCGGTCAAGACGGGTCCTACCTGGCCGAGCTGTTGTTGTCCAAAGGCTACGAGATTTATGGAGTCATCCGAAGGGCCAGTACCTTTAATACCAACCGGATCGACCATTTGTACGCGGACCCTCATGAGCCGGGAACCCGCTTGCGGTTGCTGTACGGTGACTTGGCCGACGGCAGTTCCCTCAACAATATCATTCGGAGCATCCATCCAGATGAGATTTACAATCTGGGCGCCCAGAGTCACGTACGGGTGAGTTTCGACATTCCGGAATACACCGCCGAGGTCACCGGTTTAGGTACCGTTCGGCTCCTGGAGGCGATTCGCGAAACGGGAATTTCGCCAAAATTTTATCAAGCCTCCAGCAGCGAGCTGTTCGGCAATACGACCGAGGTGCCGCAGAACGAGCAGACTAAATTTTATCCCCGTAGTCCCTACGCAGCCGCGAAGGCCTACGCGTACTACATGACGCAGAACTACCGGGAGGCCTACGGCTTGTTCGCGTGCAACGGGATCCTCTTCAATCACGAATCTCCTCGTCGTGGGGAGACCTTTGTGACCCGCAAGATCACCCGGGCACTCGCGAATATCGTGTATAAAAGGCAACATGAGTTATTCCTGGGCAACCTCGATGCGCGACGGGATTGGGGGTACGCCGGGGATTATGTCGAAGCGATGTGGCTGATGATGCAGCAGCCGGAGGCGGAGGACTTCGTGATCGCGACCGGAGAAACCCATTCCGTGCGTGACTTTCTCGATGAAGCCTTTGGATATGCAGGGCTGGACTGGCAACAGTACGTCAAAATGGATCAACGGTACCTCAGGCCTACCGAAGTGGACCTGCTGCAGGGAGACGCAGCCAAGGCTCGAAAACGGCTGGGTTGGAAGCCCCGCGTGACCTTCAGTCAGCTCGTCCGCATGATGGTGGACGCGGATATGGCGTATGTGAAGAAAGAGATCGAGGGCACGGGCAAGTAGCCCGGCGGTGGATGGACGCAGCGATAATAATCCTACAGCCTGGGCGACCGCGATGACAGAACCAGTCACATCAACCCCCAGAACGGACGCCGAGGGCGGGTTAGGCGCGCTCGGCAACACGGCAGCATCCCCGGAACACGACGGGGATTCGGCGGTCCTGAGGCTCGCGCACCCGTTGGGCACGGTCGAGATTCGAACACTGTCGCCCGGGAAACGGCGCGTCAAGGTGCGGCTCTTCGACGCCTCCCTGTTTATGCCCATCGACTCATGTGACACCTCCTATCCAGTGGATCTTATCGGCGTGGTGCTCCACGCAAAGGGGCCGCAATACCTCTGCGACGAGATCTTACGGGACGAGGATCCACGATACGTCTCGAGAATGCTGGAACGCGATCTCCTGGCGTATCTCGATCCAGGCTGGTTTACCGGAAAGCGGATTCTGGATTTCGGCTGCGGTGCAGGCGCCTCGACTTTTGCGATCGCGAGGTTGTTCCCGGATTGCGAAATCGTGGGCGTGGAACTGCGTCCCTGGCTCATGGCGCTCGCTGAGCAGCGCCGAAATTTCTATCGCTTCTCGCGCGTGGCGCTGAAGCTGTCACCGTCCGGGTTGGAGATCCCCTCTGAAATTGGGATGTTCGATCTGGTTGTCATGAGCGCGGTCTACGAGCATCTGCTGGCGGAGGAGCGAAGGGCGATTCTGCCCAGGCTCTGGTCGACGATTCGCCCAGGGGGGTACCTGTTTCTGAACCAGACCCCCCACCGGTATTTCCCGATCGAGATGCACACGACCGGACTCCCACTGTTGAACTACCTGCCGGACTACTTGGCGTACCGAATAGCAAGGGCCTGGTCGGTGCGGGTACGCAAGACCGACACCTGGGAAGAACTGCTCCGCGAGGGGATCCGAGGGGCGACGGAGCAGGAGATCCTCGGTCTCCTGCAGGGACACGATGGCACCCGCCCGACCCTGCTGGAGCCGGGTCGGGGCAGCCTGGGGAATCGAATCGACCACTGGCACAAGGGATTGGGACAAGCTCGGCATCGAACGGCGAAACGACTGCTCCGGCTTATTCTGGTGGCGATTAAACGACTCACCGGGATCACCCTAGTCCCGGAATTAGCGCTACTGATCCGGAAAGATCGTGTAGCCCAGTGTGAGCGAGTGGCGTAGGACGGGAATCCGCCGCCGCGCGGCGGGGCTAGCCGGCGAGCCCCGTGAGAAAGGGTGGAGGCTGTGACCGGCGGCACCGGCGGGGAGGGGGGAGGTCGTGGAATTCTGGGAGGCGAAGCGGGTATTGGTGACCGGCGGGGCCGGATTTTTGGGTTCCGTGGTCGTGGACAAGCTGCGGGCGAGGGGCTGTCGGGAGATCGTGGTGCCCCGGAGCCAAGACTATAACCTGGTCGAAGGAGAGGCTGTGCGCCGGGTCTTCAGGGAGGCGAAGCCAGAGGTGGTCGTTCATTTGGCTGCAAGGGTTGGGGGTATCGGCGCCAATCGCGAGAACCCGGCTCGGTTTTTGTATGACAACTTAATGATGGGGATCCAACTGATCGAAGAGGCCAGGCGAACCGGAGTGCGAAAAGTGGTGGTGGTGGGCACGGTCTGTGCGTACCCTAAGTTCACTCCTGTGCCCTTCCGCGAAGATTCTCTCTGGGATGGCTATCCCGAGGAAACCAACGCCCCCTATGGGCTGGCCAAAAAAATGCTTTTGGTCCAGGCCCAGGCCTACCGGGCCCAGTACGGGTTCAACAGCATTTTCCTCTTACCGGCCAACCTGTACGGGCCTGGGGATGAATTTGATCCGAACCGATCGCATGTTATCCCGGCCATTATCAAGAAGTGCGTGGATGCCACACGAGAGGGCCGCCAGGAAGTGGAGATGTGGGGAACCGGCCATCCAACACGCGAATTTCTCTACGTGGACGACGGAGCTGAGGGCATTCTGCTCGCCGCTGAACGGTACAACAAGCCCGATCCGGTCAACCTCGGGACCGGCCGGGAGATTACCATCGCGGACCTGGTGCAGAAGATCGCCACGCTCACCGGGTACACCGGACGGATAGTCTGGAATGCGTCAAAGCCGGACGGACAGCCTCGCCGATGTCTGAACGTCAGCCGAGCCGAGAAGGAGTTCGGGTTCCGAGCGCGCATGGACTTCGACGAAGGGCTCCGCCGAACCGTCGATTGGTATCTCAAACAGAGGGGGTAAGGTCCGTGTACTTGGTGACCGGAGGAGCAGGATTTATTGGATCCAATCTCGTGCATGCCTTGCTGGCAGAGGGAGCCCGCGTCCGGGTTCTGGACAACCTGGCCACCGGACATCTCGATAACCTCGCCGAAGTAAAAGATAAGATCGAGTTCATGGAGGGTGATATCCGTGAAATAGATGCCTGCCGCAAGGCTATGCAAGGGGTTCAATTTGTGCTGCATCAGGCTGCCTTGCCATCGGTCCCGCGGTCGCTGAAAGATCCCGTCAGCTCTTGCGCCGTCAACATTCAAGGCACGCTCAATCTGTTAGTGGCTGCTCGGGACCAGAACGTGCAGCGATTCGTGTACGCCTCCTCATCCTCGGTGTATGGCGACACGCCCACGCTCCCCAAAACCGAATCTATGGTGCCTAACCCTCTCTCACCCTACGCGGTGACCAAGCTATCGGGCGAACAGTTTTGCAAGGTTTTTTCCAGAGCCTTCGGCCTTGTGACCCTCTCTTTGCGTTATTTCAACGTGTACGGACCCCGGCAGGATCCCAATTCTCCCTATGCCGCAGTCATCCCGCGGTTCATCACCAGTTGTCTGCGCAGCGTCCCGGCCACCATATTCGGAGACGGCCTGCAATCCCGCGACTTTACCTTTGTGGGCGATTGCGTGGCCGCCAACCTGCTGGCCTGTAAAGCTACGTACCCGGGAGGGGAGGCCTGCAACATCGGTTCCGGTGCCCGCATCACGATTGCAGACCTTTATGCCGCCATCCGGCGTGCCACGGGCGGGGGGCAGCATGCTGAATTCGTTGCGCCTCGCGTGGGGGATGTCAAGCACTCCCTGGCCGATATTGCCGCCGCCGGAAAATTACTCGGATATGTGCCTCGGCATGCGTTGGAAGATGGCCTGACCCAAACGGTGGCTTGGTTCAAGAAGCTCAATGAGACCACTCAGCATACTTGAGGCCGATTC
>JBFFYZ010000001.1:0-29430 GCA_041568895.1 Nitrospiraceae bacterium | reverse complement strand
GTTCTCTCGGTATCGCGGTTGCCACATTAGGGGTGAAATATCTGTTCGACGCGGTCGGGATGGCCGGTGCGCCGAGCGTAAAAAAAGATAAACGTATTTCGACAGAGAATTTCATTCAAAGGGAGGAGAAACGGACCAAGCCTCAGGAATAATCGGTCGATTCTAAACATGACGTGGTCCGCAGTTGGGTCGCAGTTTGGAGTCGGTCGAAACGGAGGAGTAAGACGGTCCCCTCAAGGCAACCAAGGAGAGCGATTAAGCTGTCCCGATACTGACCCTGCAGGGACCAAATGGGTAAGGAGTCACGAAGGTGCCTCAAGGATCGTTTTTGCACTACCACAAATCGTGGTGGCCACGCATCCAGTTTTGGGTGCTGACCCTGTTGCTCTGTCTCGTGGCTGCTGGAGCCGCCATGGGCATTAAGTACCTCCTGCAAGCCGTGGGGGTGGCGAAATCGACCAACTACACCGAGGGGGTGGATGTGCCCCCCGAAAAACTCCAGCAACCCGGAAAGACCAAGTAGGCGCCAGCAAGAGACTCCTGAAGCCCGATAAGCCTGAAACGGTGAGACAAGCGTAGGCAACCCATGTGCGGAATTTGCGGGATGGTCGGGGAAGGGGACGAAAAAATCCTGGAGCGCATGTTGCGCCGGCTGGTTCCGCGAGGTCCCGATGAGGAGGGACGGCATCTCGAGCCCGGGGTCATGCTGGGAGTCCGTCGGCTGCAGGTCATCGATCCGGAGGGTGGCCACCAACCCATGACCAACGAAACAGGGACGGTCTGGGTCGCCCTCAACGGGGAAATTTACAACTACCGTGAACTCCGGGCAGAGCTCATCAGCAAAGGCCACCGCTTCACGACCCACTGCGACACCGAAGTCCTGGTCCACTTGTATGAGCAGGAGGGAGAAGAAGGCGTTCATCGGTTGCGCGGCATGTTCGCCTATGCGCTCTGGGATCGAGCACGGGACACGCTGTTTCTGTTCCGCGACCGCTTGGGAATCAAGCCGCTGTACTATGCCCTGTCGTCCGGCGGGAACTCTGGAACCGGGGCCCTGATGTTTGCCTCCGAGCTGCCGGCGCTCGTCGCCGGCATGTCCCCACCCAGTCTTCGTCCGGAAGCCATCGCCCAGTATCTGACCAGGCTGTACGTGCCGGGGACCGGCACGATCTTTCAGGGAATCCAGGAAGTCCGGGCCGGCGAATGGGTGCAGATCCGGCAAGGCCGCCTGGAAACCAGGCGGTACTTTCGGCTGGACAAGGCGTGGCGGGAGCAGCCGGAGGTCAGGGTTCAGGACCTGGCTGAACGGTTCCTGGAATCCCTGAAAGACACGGTCCGCCACCATTTGGTGAGTGACGTCCCGTTGGGCTTGTTTCTGTCGGGAGGCTTGGACTCCGGCGCGATCCTGGCCATGATGCGGACCCTGTCGGATCAGCCCATCAAGAGCTTCTCGATCGGGTACGAAGCCCAGGCGGACGAGTCTTACAACGAGTTGGCAGCGGCCCGTCTGCTCGCCGATCATTTCGGCACCGTGCACACGGAAGAACGGCTTCGACCGGATGCCGTGACGCTGTTGCCGCGTATCGTGGCCGCGATGGGAGAACCCTTCGCGGATTCCTCCGCGATCCCGACCTATCTGGTGTCACAAGTCGCCAGGCGGTCGGTGACGGTGGCGCTCTCGGGAATCGGAGGGGATGAATTATTCGGAGGGTACCCCCGGTACCTCGGCATCCGCACGGCCGCCCGGTACGCGGTGGTGCCTCGTGGGCTGCGCGCCTGGACGGCTGCGACCCTGTCCCCCTGGCTCTCGGAAGGCGCCGGGAGTCAAAACTATGCCGGCCGGCTGAGACGGTTCCTTCGGGACGGTCACCGGTCTCTGGCGGAGCAATACACAAGGTGGATGACCTTTTTGCCACCGGAGCGGGAGGGGGAGATCTTCACGCCTGGATTGTACCCCTACGCCCAAAACGCGATGTTGGATCGTACCTATCCCGACCTGTTTCAGATCTGGCCTTCCGAGGACCCCTCCGACCGGGCCATGGGGCTGGACCTTCAGACCTACCTTCCCGATGATCTCCTCCGGATGGGGGACCGGTTGAGCATGGCGCATTCGCTGGAGCTACGCGTGCCGTTTTGTGACCATGAGCTGTTGGCCCTGGCCCTGGCGGTGCCAGCCCGAGTCCGATTCCAAGGCTGGAAGTTGAAAGGCTTCATGCGGCGGGCCCTCAAGGCGCTGCTCCCGCAGACGATTCTGGGCCGATCGAAGTTTGGTTTTCAGGTGCCGGTGGCACGCTGGCTGCGGGAGGATCTTCGGGAGATGGTCCATGATTTGCTCTCGGAAGATACGATCCGGCGCCGCGGCTATGTCCGGCCCGAGTATGTGCAGTGGCTGATCAGGGAACACGAGGATGGCCGACGAAATTTTGCCGACCAGCTGTATGCCCTGTTGGTGCTGGAGCTCTGGCACCAAACCCGTGAATCGTGACGCGTGACGCGTGACGAGCAAGGGGTGAACCCATAACCATGAACGATGAGGGCTGAGTGATAAATGGAAGGGCTTTCGCAGCGTAATATTCAGCATCCGCGTTTAGCATTCATCATTGAGGCGCAGCACTTGTCACCCGTCACAGCTTTTCCAAGGAGATTATGAACATTCTGATGCTGGCCGAGGTTTCCGCGGCTGCGGTCTTGGGCGGGGCCGAGCGGGTGTTACGGGAACAGGCCCTGAGCCTCTCTCGGCGGGGCCACCGGCTCCACCTGATCACCAGGGCCCCGCGAGGCGATAGCCGGTCACAGGTGCGGATCACGAACGACGGGGAGGGGATCCAGGAGGATCGCTACCATCCATCCGCTCAGAATGAGTTGGCGTTTGTGCTGTCCTCCGTCCGCGGGTCTGTCCACCAGGTGGATGCGGTGAGCCAGCGAACGGCCATTGATGTGGGGGTCATCCATCAATCCCTCGCCGGCCTGGGACCGGTCCTGCGGCGGCGCAATCGTGCGTCTGGCTGGGTGTATGTCTGCCATTCCCTGGCCCATGAAGAATATCTCTCCCGGAATCTGGGGGGGAGCCTGGCGGTGGGATACCGGATCCGCCGAGCGATCAATGCTCGGCTTCGGCGCTGGTGCGAGCGGGTGGTTATTCGCCGGTGCCATCGCGTCGTGGTTCTGAGCGAGTTTATGAAGCGCCGGGTGATGGCCCATCACGCGGTGGCGGTCGAACGGATTCGGGTTATTCCCGGAGGGGCGGACCTCGCCAGATTTTGCCTTCCGGACGATCCGGTGGCAGTCCGGCGCCAGTTGGGGCTTCCCCTGAACAAGGTCATTCTGGTCACCGTTCGGAACCTCGTTCCCCGGATGGGGCTTGATCAGTTTCTTCGGGCGGTTGCGCTGTTGGGCGACGAAGGCCGAGACGTGATGGTCCTGATCGGAGGGGAAGGGCCCCTGCGGGAAGACCTTCAGAGCCTCGCAGGTGACCTGGGCGTGGCGGATCGAGTGCGCCTGCTGGGATACCTGCCGGAGGAGCAGTTGCCGCACTACTATCAAGCGGCCGACCTGGTCCTGATGCCCACGCATGAACTCGAAGGGTTCGGATTGGTGACGGTCGAGGCCTTGGCCTGTGGCACGCCCGTGCTCGGCACCCCGGTAGGGGCGATTCCCGAGGTGCTGGGCAAAATTGATCCCGACTTGATCGCATCGGCCACCGACAGTGTCGCCTTGGCGACCGCCATTCGGCGACTCCTCTGCCGATTTCGGGATCATCCAGGGGAGCAGGAACAGCTCTCCAAACAGGGACGCGTAGTGGCGGAGACCGAGTACTCCTGGGCCAGACATGGGGAACAGCTTGAAGAGGTCTTACAGGAAGTTTCCGGTGAGGTCAAAACTTCAATTAATGGTTGAAAGTTTTTCACTATTTACATGGTAGGAGCCAGTTTTGCCCATTAAGGTTTTGCATGTCATTACCCGGCTGGATCGAGGTGGATCAGCCCAGAACACGCTGTTGACCGCCATCGGGCAGGACCGGTCTCGGTTCCAGCCGATGGTCCTGATGGGCCAACCCGGTCAGGACGATCCCCAAGGAGGGGCCCAGGCCTTGGAGGAGAATTGTCGCCGGCTGGAGGAGGCCGGGGTGCCCTGGGAAATCGTCCCCGCGCTGGGTCGCGAGATCAATCCGCTGAAGGACCTCTTCGGTGTGTGGTGTTTGATAAGGGTGTTTCGGAGGGAGCGCCCAGTGCTGGTGCATACCCATACCTCCAAGGCCGGGGCTCTGGGCCGAGTCGCCGGCAAGTTGGCCGGTGTGCCGGGGATCGTTCATACTCCCCATGGGCACGTGTTTTACGGCCACTTTGGCCCCCTCGTCTCCTGGCTGTTTCTTCAGATCGAACGGTTCTTGGCCAAAGGGACGGGCTGGCTCATCGGTCTGACTGCAGCGGAGCGGGTCGAGCATCTGGATCGCGGCGTCGGGCAGGCCGAGCGGTTCGCGGTGATCCCCAGCGGCATCGATCTGGACCGGTTTCAGCGATTCGCCGGGAGCGTCGGACCACGCCCTCCCGGCTTCGAGTGTCCCCCCGAGGCCATCGTGATCGGAAGCGTTGGCTGGCTGACGCCGGTCAAAGGGCATCGCACCCTCATTGAAGCGGTCGCCACACTTAAGGCAACGCACCCGCGCCTCTATGTGGTGATCGTGGGCAGCGGCCCGCTGCGGGATGACCTGATGGCGCTGGCGGGGAGACTGGGAATCCGGGAGGCCGTTCGGCTGCTCGGCACCAGAACGGATGTGCCCGACTGTCTGGGAGCCATGGACCTCTATGTCCAGCCTTCATTGAATGAGGGAATGGGACGCGCCCTGATCGAGGCGATGGCGGCCGGCCGGCCGGTGATCGCCAGCCGAGTGGGGGGGATGCGAGCCGTCATCAATCATCGGCGCACGGGGCTCTTGGTCCCCCCCGGGGATCCGGGAGCGCTGGCGAGGGCCATGGAAGAAATCCTCCGCCGGCCGGAATGGGGAAAGGAACTGGGCGCTGCGGCTAGTGTCGCCATCGATGAATCGTACAGCGTTCCTGCCATGGTGCACGCGATCGAAAGAATTTATGAGCAGGTCCTTCATCAAAGTAACCGATAGCCGGTCGGATCGGGGGCGTCATCCATGTTCCGAAACATCAGCCATCGGCCTGATCGGGGTCGTCGGGTGCCTGGTCGGTTTCTGGGCTGGACTGGCTTGGCCCTGCTGGGGCCAGGCCCTCGGGGATCGAGGAGAGGCGGGCATTCCGCTGCGCCCCTTGGTGGCCACGTTTCATGTGCACAGTGCGGCCAGCACGGGCGGCATGAGTCTGGATTCCTTGGCCGACCGCGCGGAAGCCCTGGGGCTGGACGCCATTCTCCTGGCCGACAACTTCGCGCTGCGGTACGAGTATGGCCTCCCACCGCTGCGAGGCGTGTTCCGTCGAGTGATGACCTTCCCCTCGGTGGTGGACTACGGCGTGGATCGGTATCTGGCGGAGGTGGCGGACGTCCAAGCGCGCCATCCCCGCGTGGTCTTGATGCCGGGGATGGAGGTGGCGCCCCATTACTACTGGACCGGATCGTTGTTCCGAGGCGACCTCACCATGCACAATTCCCAGCGGAATGTGATCGTCCTGGGACTCTCCCGGGCGGAAGACTATGTCAGTCTCCCGGTCAGTGGAAACCCCGCCTCGTATCGATGGGGATGGGAATCGGCGGGGAATCTGGCGCCGGGTTTGCTGTTCGTCCCGGCCGCCTGGCTGTGGCGCAAGCGGGGCTATCGGAAAATCAGGGTGGGAGTGATGCGACACTACAAGGTGACGCGGTACCGCTGGGCCGCTCTGGCCCTCGCCGGGGCCGCCGGAGTCCTGTTGCATCAGGCCTGGCCGCTGGGACAGCCCGCCTTCAGCAATTACGAGGATGAGTTGGGATACCGACCCTATCAAGCCCTCATTGATACGGTGGCCGAGCGGGGCGGGATGACCATCTGGTCCATGCCTGAGGCCCGGGATTTTCAGACCAAAACCTTTGGACGGCTTGGGACCGTGACGAGCAAGACGGAACCCTATCCCGAAGCCCTGTTGACGACCCAGGGGTACGTCGGGTTCGGCGGTCTGTACGAAGACAACCGGACCGTCCACCGTCCGGGAGGCGAATGGGATCGAGCCATTGCCCAGTACCTGGCTGGCCAGCGGCCCGCCCCCCCGGTGTTGCTCGGTGAGTTGGGCTATCATGGCCCCGGCCATGACACAAAAGAATTGGACCGGGTCCTCACCGTCTTTTGGGTCCGCGACCAGACCTCGGAGGCGATCCTGGACGCCCTCCGGGCGGGACGGGCCTATGCTGTGCATCGGTACCACAAAGCCTTCAGGTTCCGACTCGATGCCCTTCAAGTCGAAGCCGAGGGGGGAAGGCAAAGGGCCGGACCGGGAGAGACCTTGCGGCTGGCGTCGGAGCAACCGCTCGACATTCGGGTGAGAGTGTCGGCAACGGATCAGGGGGCCTATCCGGTCACCGTCTCCGTCATCCGCTCAGGCGAGGTGGTGGCTCGGTTGAAGGGCAACACGCCCTTCGACCAGCGATATCTGGGAGACTTGCCCAAGGGGGAACCTGCGGTGGCCTATCGTATTCAGGTTGACGGGGAAGGGGAACTCCTGAGCAATCCGGTGTTCGTGATATTCGGAACCAACCCATGACGCAACCTCGTCGGCACAGCACAAGGTGGGCCTCCTGATGCGGGTCACCATTCACCAACCGCAGTACCTGCCCTGGCTGGGGTATCTGGATAAAATCGACCAGGCGGACCTGTTTGTGGTCCTGGATTCCGTCCAGTTCAAAAAAAACGAGTGGCAGAACCGGAATCGTATCCGAACCTCTCAGGGATGGCAGTGGCTTACCGTGCCCGTTCTCCACAAGTTCGGGCAGCAGGTGGACCAGGTCCGGATCAACCCGGAGACGGAATGGCGATCCAAACATCTGCGTGCGTTGGAGATGCATTACCAAAAGGCGGCCTTTGCCCGGTGGTACCTCGAGGGGCTGCGCACCATCTATGGCCGACCCTGGGACCAGTTGGCCGAGTTGAACCTGGCCATCCTGCGGTGGCTGCTCCAGGCGTTCGGCATCACCACACCGGTGCAGCGGTCATCCGACATGCGCCTCCGCGAGGAACCGACCGAACGGTTGATCGACATCTGTCGGACTGTCGGCGCCTCCCGCTACCTGGCCGGCGCGGGAGCCACACAATACATGGACCTGCCCCGATTCCAAGCTTCGGGGGTGGAATTGGAACTGCAGGCGTTTCATCATCCCGTCTACCCCCAGTGTTACGAGCCGTTCATGCCGGGTATGTCCGCAGTGGATCTGCTGTTTGCCTGCGGCGATTCGGCCCTGGCCAGGCTGCGCGAAGCCCGGCAGCCCTCGAGTGCCATTCCAGGAAACGCGCAATAGCCTGCGTCATAGCGAGATCGTCAAGTTCCGGGGGAGTGATTCGGAGGTGCCAATGGGACGAACCAATGAAAAGGCAGTGCGGGTGCTGGCCCTGGGGGCCCATCCCGATGACATCGAGGCGGGATGCGGGGGGACCTTGATCAAGTATGCCCGAAACGGGCACCGCATTTTCCTCATGGTCCTGACGGAAGGCGAACAGGGGGCCGGCGGGGGCACTCGGAAGCGGGAGCAGGAAGAGGCGGCGAAATGCCTCCAGGTGGAAAAGATTTTCTGGGGGGGCTATGCGGACACCAAGCTTCCTCTGGACTCGCTGTTGATCCAGAAGATCGAGGTGGCCGTCCGGGAGGTGGACCCGCACTTCATTTTCGTGCATTTCCCGGACGACACCCATCAAGACCACCGCAATCTGGCCGGGTGCACCGTGACCGCGACCCGCTACACCAGGAATGTGTTGTTTTATGAGGGGCCGACGACCCAAAACTTTTCCCCGACGGTGTTTGTGGATATTGAATCGGTCCTGGAGGATAAAATCCAGGCGCTCCAGGCCCATGCCTCCCAGGTCAAAAAAACGAATATTGAAGGGACCACCATTGTGGATATCACCCGCTCCGCCGCCACTTTTCGCGGCATTCAGGGACGGGTCAGGCATGCGGAAGGGTTCATCCCCTTGCGGCTCTTCATCAACATCGGACAATGACCGCCGGCAAGCTCATGGTGCCCCACTCCCGACCGACGCTTGGAGAGGAAGAGGTCCAGGCCGTGGCCGAAGTGATCCGGTCCGGCCACGTCGCCCAAGGTCCCTGCGTCCAGGAGTTCGAGCGCAGCATGGCTGCGTATATGGGCCTCAAGGGGGCCGTTGCGGTGGGCTCGGGATCCGTCGCCCTGGAATTGGCCCTGCTGGCCTTGGGCATCGGGGAAGGGGACGAGGTCATCCTCCCCAGCTATGTCTGTACCGCCCCGTGGCTGGCCGTGGTCCGGGTCGGGGCCTTGCCGCGGATCGTGGACATCCAACCGTCGACGTATGGGATCGATCCTGAGGAAGCCCGGAAGGCGCTGTCCTCCAAAACCAAGGCGATCATCGTGCCGCACCCCTTCGGTCTTCCGGCCGACCTCACCAGATTGCAGACGTTCGGCATTCCGCTGATCGAAGACTGTGCCCAAACGCTGGGAGCGGCGGAGGCCGGACGAACGGTCGGGACCGTCGGCATCGCCACGGTCTGTTCGTTTTATGCGACCAAACTGCTGTGCACGGGCGAAGGGGGCATGGTGTTGTCCAATGACCCGGCGATGATCGAGAAGATGGCTGCGCTGCGGGATTATGACGAGCGGCCATCCCTGGAGGCCGCCGCCTTCAATCGGAAGATGACGGACCTGCAGGCGGCCCTGGGTTTGCGCCAGGTCGCCCGCCTGCCGTCCTTCCTGGCGAAACGGTCCGCCATCGCCGAAGCCTTCACCCGCCTGTTGGGCAGTACGGGACTGGGGTTGCCGCAGGTCCCCCGTGGACGGACGCACGTTTTTTTCCGGTACGTGGTCAGGTTACCGGCGGCGAAAGACGACCCGGGAACCTTACAGCCACCGTTGGAACAGGTCCTCGCCAACCTGGAACGGCGAGGGATCCAATGCCGGCGCCCGGTATTTCAGGCCCTGCATCAATACCTGAAGCTGGAGGGATTTCCGGCCAGCGAGGAAGCCAGCCACACCGCCCTCTCGGTACCCATCTATCCGTCGATGACCGAGGAGGAAGTGCGGGCGACCGCGGAGGCCCTCTGCGAGGAGTTGCCCTAATGCCACCCGAAGCTGGATCATTGTCGTCGGGGCTTCACACGGGGACGGAGGAGTCCCGGCCTGTGGTGGAACGCTGGGTGTCCTGGCCCTCCCTGGGCGCGTTCGGCGCGCTCGCGCTTCTGTTGATTCCCTGGGTCCGAGAGGTGTTCATCTTCGAGGGAGTCCGGTGGCTGTATATCCTTTTGGTCTCCTTCGCCACGTCCTTCGCCCTGACCCCGGTCGCCATCCGATTCGGGCTGGCCGCGGGACTGGTCGATCAACCGGCCGAGCGAAAAATCCATCGGGCGCCGACGCCGAGGATCGGGGGTGCCGCGGTGTTCCTGGGCTTCGTGGTCGCCCTGCTGGTCAATTCCATTCTGGCCGATTGGATGGTGGCGATCCTCTTTGCCGGATCCCTGCTGCTGGTCGTCGGCATCATCGACGATGCCCGGGACCTTCCGGCCTGGGTCAAGCTGGCCGTCCAGTTGGTTGGGGCGGGGATGGTTATTTATTCAGGGAAAGTCCTGACGCTGTTCCCGGACGGGCCCTGGGGAACCACGATCAACGTGGCGCTGACCCTTCTCTGGATCGTCGGGATTACGAACGCGTTCAACTTCTTCGACGGGATGGACGGGCTCGCGTCCGGGCTGGCGATCCTGATCGCGTTTTTCATGGGGGTCGTCGCCTTTGATACCTACCAGGCAGGGCTGGGCTGGGTGGCCGTGGCCATCATCGGGGCCGGCATGGGGTTTCTTCCCTATAATTTTCGCCGGCGGGGGCAGGCCCGGATCTTTCTGGGGGATGGCGGCTCCACCTTTTTGGGCTTCACGCTGGCCTGCCTGGCCGTGAAGGGCAATTGGGCCAACTACAATCCGATCGTCTCCTTCAGCAACCCCCTGTTGATTTTCGGCATTTTGATTTACGATATGATTCACATCTCCGTGGAGCGGGTCCTGACCGGCAAGGTCTCCACGGTGAAGGAGTGGATCGATTACGTCGGGAAGGACCACCTTCACCACCGGTTGGAGCGGGCGTTGGGGAACCGCAAGGCCAGCGTGGCGATGATATTTGCGTTGACCATCACCCTGGGGTTGGCCGCCATCGTCCTCCGCAAGGCCGACACAACCGAGGCCATTATGCTCTTGACCCAGGCCGCGTTGATTGTGATTATCATCACGATCTTGGAGCAGCGGGGGCGTGGAGGGGCCTCCAACGGGGAGGTTCCTCGTGGTGAAGTCTCCGCCGGTTCGGCGACGCCTTCGAGCACGGTGCCTCAAGCGCCGGCCCTGCGTCGCCACGAGTGACTGCAGGAGACCGACCAACAAGCGGACATGGTGGGTGTACTGAGAAGAAAATGGTGAGCTGATGGTCCCGACCGTAGAATGGCAGGGGGGAAGCGTTCGAATCCTGGATCAGAGCCGCCTCCCCGAAAGCGTCGTCTTCCTGGATTGCCGGGATTATCGGACGGTGGCCACGGCCATTCGGGAGCTGCGGGTGCGGGGCGCGCCCGCGATCGGGGTGACGGCGGCCATGGGGGTGGCCCTGGGAGCCCAGGCGGTGGAGGCCGCCGATTACGACGCCTTTGCCAAGGCGGTCGAAGATATCTGCGCCCACTTAGGAGCGACCCGGCCGACGGCGGTGAATTTATTTTGGGCGCTGGACCGGATGAAGCGGACCCTGGCCGCCCTGCGGGGAACCCCTTTGGGGGAGATCAAGCGGCGTCTGGTGGAGGAGTCGCAACGGATTCTGGAGGAAGACGTCGCGATGAACAAGGCGATCGGCCAGCATGGCGCCGCCTTGGTCAAGGATGGCCAGACGGTGTTGACCCACTGCAACGCCGGGGCGCTGGCGACCGCTGGATACGGCACCGCCCTCGGGGTCATCCGGGCGGCCTGGGACCAAGGGAAAAAAATTCGGGTGTTGGCGGATGAAACCCGGCCCGTCCTTCAAGGAGCCCGCCTCACGGCATGGGAGCTGATGGAGGACGGCATCCCGGTGACCCTGATCACCGACAACATGGCG
Organism: Nitrospiraceae bacterium; assembly: GCA_041568895.1. Taxonomy (GTDB): domain Bacteria; phylum Nitrospirota; class Nitrospiria; order Nitrospirales; family Nitrospiraceae; genus JBFFYZ01. The sequence continues at coordinate 18,198 of JBFFYZ010000001.1, read as the reverse complement.
GGGGCGTTGATGCAACAGGGCAAGGTCCACCTCTGCGTTGTCGGGGCAGATCGAATCGCCGCCAACGGTGACGTCGCCAATAAGATCGGGACCTATTCGGTGGCCGTCCTGGCCAACGCTCACCAGATCCCATTTTATGTCGCCGCTCCCTATTCCACCATCGACTTGGCGACGCCCACCGGGGCCCACATTCCGATCGAGGAACGCAAGTCTGAGGAAGTCACCTCGCTTGGAGGAAGCCGGCCCATTGCCCCCAAGGGGGTCGAGGTCCTCAATCCCGCTTTCGACGTCACGCCTTACCGCCTTATCACCGCCATCATCACCGAACGCGGAGTGTTCCGCCCTCAGGAACTGGCCGACCGTTTTCGCGCCTGATCCGGCCGAGATCTCCCGCAGAGCAGATGCCTGTCTAACCCGCCGACCCTCACGCTCATGCTGGTCCGGTTGGGTGCAGGCTTCCTTCCTTGAAAGGGCAGGAGGGCTTTCACTATAATGGCGGTCCTCTCGACAGTATGGACTACGCCTTGAGATCGGAGGACCGAAGCACAGTATGGTAGAACGGACACTGGCGATCATTAAACCTGATGCGGTGAAAAAACAGGCCATCGGGGACATCATCGGACGGTACGAAGCGGCGGGGCTGCGGCCGGCGGCCATCCGCATGATGACCTTGACGAAAGCGGCGGCCGAAGGGTTCTATGCGGTGCATCGGGCCCGGCCCTTTTTCGACAGCCTCACCACGTTTATGAGTTCGGGGTCGGTCGTGGTGTTGATTCTGGTCGGAGAGGACGCGATCAAGCGGCATCGCGACCTGATGGGTGCCACCGATCCCGCCAAGGCCGATCCCGGCACCATTCGAGCGCGGCATGGGAGCTCGATCGAGGCCAATGCCGTGCACGGCTCGGACTCCGCCGAGACGGCCAAGTTCGAGATCGGGTATTTCTTTTCCGGGATGGAAGTGACCGGGCCGTGATGCCCGGACTGCGCGGCAGAAATCGTGCCGCAGGGGTACGCCCTCTTTTCCTCCAGTTCCGCCGCCGGTCACTGCTTGCTTCGTTGCGCTTCTCCATGCCTGCGGTGTTGATGTGGACGGCTCTCGTGCTTGCTCTGGGGTGGGCTGGCTGTGCCGGCCCCCAACCTTCCCGTCCCCTTTCCTCAGATTCCGCAGCCGGTCCGGCCCAGGAAGCCCAGGAGCGCCTTTTTAATCTGGGTCGCACGCATTTCACCGAACATCGCTATGAGGAGGCAGTGCAGGTGTTTCGGCGCCTGGTGGAGGCCTATCCCCAGTCTCCTTTGCGGGCGGAAGCCCATTGGTGGTTGGGGCAGGCCTATGAGGCAACAGGCCAGTGGGATGCGGCTCTGGCCGAATACCGAACGCTGGTCCGGTCCGGTCCGGCCGGCTCGGCGCCTGACGGGAGGCGATGGCAGGAAGCGGACGGCCGGATCCGGGAGTTGGAGGGCCTGAGAGGGACGGGGCCTCGAACGGACGGCTCGGTGGTGGGCGTGCTCTTTCCGGCCTCACACCTCCCTCCGGCAGGCGAGCTGGAACGCTGGATCCAGAGTCTCAAGCGTGGCGGCATCACGACCCTTCTGTTGGAGGTCGGGACTGGGGAATGGGAGCCGGTCCGACGGACCTACGAAGGCGGCAAGCCGCCGGCCCCGGGGGTCTTCTTCCGCACCCGGTTGGCCCCCACGGTCCGTGAAGGGTTTGAGGAGGTCGTGCCCATTGCCCATCGGTACGGCCTGCAGGTATTCGCGTCCTTGACGCCGCGGCGGATGAGTTGGATCGATTCCCGCCTGGGTTGGCACGACTGGTCCCTCGATTATGCCGGCTTCCAACTTCAGCCCTCTCTGTACCTGGATCTGTTTCATCCCGGGCTGCAGGAATACCTCACCGGGCTTCTCAGGGACCTGGTTCAGACCAAAATAGATGGCGTCCTGTTTCGCAATGATGCCCCGCTCGGGCCCCGGGACGGGTTCAGTTCCTTCGCTCTGCGGGGCTTTGAAAAGGATTTCGGCAAGCCCCTTGTACCCTCTCGCCTCTTCCTTCGGACCAAAGACGACAGGAACGGCTCGGTTTATGCCCCGGAGTTCTGGCGGTGGGCGGGATGGAAAGCCCGGGAACAGGTCAAGGTGCTGGCCAGGCTGGTTCACATGATGCGCCGGCAGGTTCCCGAGTTCCAGGTGGCCTTGGAGATTCACCCCGAGAGCGTGACCGATCCGATTCACGCCCTCGTGTACTTTAGTGAGGACCTGTTGGAGGCCAAGCGCCGCGGATTCGAATTGTTCCTCATCGGTCCCTCGCGGAACGGGACTCGACCTGGCCGCGTGGTGGGAGAGACGACCGTGCCATCGATTCCGGAACGGTTGCGGGAAATGGTCGGGGAGGGTGGCGCCATTTGGGTGAGTACCCCCCTTCCGACGCGGGACGTAGCTCGCCTCGGGGAACGGCTCACCATGGATATCGAGCGTGCCGCGCCGGCAAAGGGAATGGGTCTGATTTTTCTGGAAAGCTCCGCCGCCGTTCCTTGACGCTTCGACGGCGCCTGGTTGAACAGGCTCACCACTCGGAAGAGCCGGTTTACCGGGACCGCTCAGCGTCAATCCTGAGCAAGGCCCGCCCGCCCTTCGAGGACCTTAGGGCGCCAGAAGCCTGCCGAAGGGCGGAATGGCGTGGATGTCGAAGGATTGACAAACCCACCCTCCTGCACTACGATCCCCCAACTATTTTTCCGAATTGACAGGCGTTCGGTCACAGCCGAAAAACAGATTCAAGAGGCGGTTATGAATCCGACCGATCTACGGTATCATAAGGAACATGAGTGGGTCCGTGTGGAGGGGAAGCAGGCCACGCTGGGGATCACTCATTTCGCCCAGGATTCCTTGGGGGATATCGTGTATATCGAGATGCCCAAAGTCGGAGCCAAGGTGACGGCGGGGCAAGAAATCGGGGAGGTCGAGTCGACGAAAACCACCTCGGCGATTTACACCCCCGTCAGCGGGTCCATCGTCCAGGTGAATCCCGACCTTAAGGACCACCCGGAGCTGGTGAATTCCGATCCCTATGGGAAGGGGTGGATGGCCGTGGTGGAGCTCTCCGACCCGAGTCAAGTCGATTCGCTGATGACCGCAGCCCAGTACGAGGCGTTCCTGGGCACGCAGCAGACGTAATCTCATTCTTTCCGTGACGCCTTATCGTCAAATTTCTCACAGCCCTCTCCCATGACCGAACGGAAGCACATCGCCTTGCTGGGGGCAGGCCCGGGGGGATACGTCGCCGCCATTCGCGCCGCGCAACTCGGGGCCCGGGTGACCGTGGTCGAAAATCAGGCGCTGGGTGGAGTCTGTTTGAACTGGGGATGCATTCCCAGCAAGGCGTTGTTGGCGGTCGTCGAGCTGGGGGAGAAGGCGAAGAAGGCGAACGACCTGGGGCTGACGCTGTCCGGGCAGGTGGGGTATGACGTGGCCCGCATGGTCGCCCGGAAACAGAAGGTCGTGGACACCCTGGTCAGGGGAATCGCCACGCTCTTTAAAACCTGGGGCATCGAGCACGTTGCGGGCACCGGTGAACTGCTGGATGAGAGGACCCTCCGGGTCGTCCGAGGAGACGGAAGCGAGACGAGGGTGTCGGCCGACGCCCTCGTGGTGGCCACCGGGTCGTCCTGGCCCAACCTGCCGCTGTTTCCGGTTGACGGCCGGGACATCATCACGAGCAAGGAGGCCCTGGATATGAGGGCCATCCCGGCCCGGCTCCTCATCATCGGGGGCGGGGTGGAAGGCTGCGAGTTTGCCGCCTTGTACAGCGGTCTGGGCACCCAGGTCACCATAGTGGAGCTTCTGCCGCGGATTCTCCCCCTGGAGGACGAGGAAGTCTCCGGGGTCATGCTTCGTGAATTGAAAAAGCGGACGGTGTCGGTGTGCACCGGCACGACCGTGGAGAAACTGGACCGGCAGGGCGGCTCCCTCACGGCGACCTTGAAGGATGGCACCACCCTCACGGCGGATCAGGTGCTCGTCTCGGTTGGACGCGGATTGAACAGCAAAGGGATCGGGTTGGAGCGCGCGGGGGTTCAAGTTGGCAAACGAGGCGAAATCCTCGTCAACAGCCGGATGGAAACCAACGTGCCGGGGATCTATGCCATCGGAGACGTGACGGGCAAGGCCATGCTCGCCCACGTCGCCTCGGCCCAGGGGAAGGTGGCCGTGTCCAATATTCTCGGCCACGGCCGGGAAATCAACTACGACGTGGTGCCGGCCGGCATTTTCACACTCCCGGAAATCGGCCGGGTCGGATTGACGGAGGACCAGGCCCGGGAACGCGCCCAAGCGGCCGGGTCAGACATTAAGGTCGGGCGCTTTCGCCACATGGCGCTGGGAAAAGCCCAGGCCACGGGTGAGACCACGGGGCTGTTCAAGGTCATTGCGGAGGCGAAAACCGACCGCCTGCTCGGGGTGCACATTGTCGGGTCCCACGCCGCCGATCTGATCCATGAAGCCGCCTTCGCCCTGCACATGGGAGCCACCGCCGCGCAGCTGGCCGACATGATCCATGCCCATCCCACGTTGTCCGAAGGACTGATGGAGGCGGCAGAGGACATGGAGGGGGTCGCCATCCATATGGCGCGCAAGGGGTCAGGCACCCTTCCGACTGGTGCCTGACCCCTTCGTGACGGGTGACGAGTGACGATGAGTCGCTCACTGTTCATCAAGCTGGCGATGTTGGCCATCGCGGTGGTCCTCGTCCTCTGGATTGGATGGCCGGGGTCGAGCGGGCCGGAGGGGCAAGAGCCCCCCGCAGCCCCCATTTCCCTCGAGGGCAAGCCCGCAACAACCGATGTCCCAACCGAAACCCCGGCAGCGCCTCCGTCAGGGAAGAGCCTTGGCCCCAGCGGTCACGACCGGCTGGATTTGAACGAAGCCACGGTGGAGGCCTTGCAGGCCTTGCCGGGAGTCGGCCCCGTTCTCGCGGCCCGCATCGTGGAACGGCGGGTCGCGCGTGGGCCGTTTCGGCGGGTGGAGGAATTACAGGAGGTGAAAGGCATCGGCCGAAAACGTGTGGAGCAGCTTCGTCCCTGGGTGCGGGTAGGGACGCAGGGAACGGACCAACCGGCGCGGCGGCCCGCCCTCGTCGAAAAAGGCCGGCCATGACCGATCTGACTCGTCAGATGGAGTTGATTCTCCGGGGCGCGGTAGAGGTGATCCAGCAGAACGAGCTGGAGGCGAAGCTCACCCGGTCGCTGAAGGAGCGCCGTCCCTTGCGTGTCAAGGCCGGGTTTGATCCCACCGCCCCGGACCTGCATATCGGGCACACCGTCCTGATTCACAAGCTCAAGCACTTCCAGGAGCTGGGCCACCAGGTCATCTTTCTCATCGGGGACTTCACGGGCATGATCGGCGACCCCACGGGGGTGTCCGAGACCCGCGTGGCCCTGACGAAGGCCCAGGTCGAGAAGAACGCCAGGACTTACGAGCGCCAGATCTTCAAAATTCTCGACCCCAAGAAGACCCTGGTGGAGTTCAACAGCCGGTGGATGAACGCTATGCGGGCGGAAGAGTTGATCCACGTCGCCGCCAAATACAACGTGGCCCGCATGCTGGAACGGGAGGATTTCCACACGCGCTACCACGAACACAAACCCATCAGCGTGCACGAATTTCTGTACCCGTTGATTCAGGGCTATGACTCCGTCGCCCTCAAGGCCGACGTGGAGCTGGGCGGGACCGACCAGAAGTTCAATCTCCTCGTGGGGCGGGACCTGCAACGGGACTTCGGGCAGGAGGCGCAGGTCGTGCTCACCATGCCCCTGTTGGAGGGGACCGACGGGATCCGGAAGATGAGCAAGAGCTTCGGGAATTACATCGCCTTGGAGGATCAGCCCGCGGAGATGTTCGGCAAGCTCATGTCGATCAGCGACGACCTGATGGTCCGGTATTACGAGCTCCTCACGACACAGGACCTGGCCCGGGTGCGGGACAGCCATCCCATGGAGGCCAAGCTGGCCCTGGCGGAGCAGATCGTGGGCCGCTACCATGGAGCCGAGGCGGCGAGCCAGGGCAAAACCGATTTCCAGCAGCGGTTCCAAGCCAGAGAATTTCCGGATGAGCCGGATACCCGGGTGGTCCTGACCGCCGCGGATGTCTCGGATTCCTCAGCGCCGGCAATCGGGATTGTTGAGTTGGTGGCCAAGACCCAGTTGGTTTCAAGCAAGAGCGAGGCAAGGCGGCTGATCGTCCAGGGTGGAGTGGAAATCGACGACGCCAAGCTCCAAGACCCGAATGCGAGCCTGTCGCTTCAGCCCGGCCATCGCTATCGTTTGCGGATCGGCCGACGGAAGTTCGCGACGGCGGAATTCAAGGCCGGCGGCTAGAAGATTCCTCAACCGACGCTGGTGCGGCCTTGACTTGCCCGGGGGGCAGGGGTAGGATTCAATTCGTTTTCTTCAGATCCGGAGCGGGCGTAGCTCAGTGGTAGAGTCCTAGCTTCCCAAGCTAGTTGTCGCGGGTTCAAATCCCGTCGCCCGCTCCAAATCTTTTTCCAAGACATTTCCCATTAGAGCCCGCTTCTCTTTCTTTCCCTACACAATCGCGACCAAGGAAATCTCAAACGTGAGGCTTTTGCCCGCCAAGGGATGATTGGCGTCCAGCTTCACGCGGTTGTCCGAGACTTCCGTGACCATCACCGGAACCGATTGCCCATCCTGTTGGCGAACCTGTAATTCCATCCCGACCTGCGGGGTGATATTCCGATTGGCAAACTCCCCGCGATCCAATTCCACCGCCAACTGGTCCTGATAGGAGCCATACGCCAGTTCACAAGGGATCTGCTCCGTCTTGGAGTCGCCAGGGCTCATGCCGAGGACTGCCCGTTCAAAGCCTGGAATCACCGTGCCCTGACCCGTCGTGAACTCGAGTGGATCCCGGCTTTGGGAGGAGTCAAACACGGACCCATCCTCCAGTTTTCCCGTGTAATGGACCTTCACCGTATCGCCGAGTTTTACCTGGGTCATGAGGAGTCCTCCTTCTTCAAATGCTGAATTGTTCTTTCAGCTTCTGCTTGAATGCCATGTCTTCGATTCCGTGGTCGCACCGATCGTGAAATCCTTTGTGGAAAAAGCCGACAGATTGGCTGTGCCGGCGGTCCACCTTGAGTGTCTGGATTGTCTTGGATAGATATCGCCGAGAAGAAAAACCAGGGGCAGGCCGCATTCGGCATCCTACCTCCACCCCGGAGTAGAACGCAAGTTGACGGCCGAGCATTGCTGCCGGCCATCCCTTTCGATCCTGACTTCTCCCTAAGTCGTTTGAAAACGGATGGAAACTTCCGGAAGGGTTGGAGGGAGGGACCGGCTTAGACCGCCTTTTGCACGCGCCCGGAACGGAGGCACCGGGTGCAGACCCGAATCCGTTTGGCGGCGCCGTCGATCAGGGCACGGACCCGCTGGAGGTTCGGATTAAAGACCCGCTTAGTCTTATTGTTGGAGTGACTGACGTTGTGTCCGGACTGATGCTTTTTTCCACAGAGGTCGCAGGTGAATGCCACGATCCTAACTCCTTCTCTTGTAACGCGAACTCCGATCTCGTCGTTGTATGAAAAACGGGCGTATGCTACCATAGGTGGCTGTGGCCTGACAAGCCTTCCTGAAACGATGACCCGTCAATGACGGGCGGTGAATCGCAGCCCTCCACCTCAGGTAGCCGTCAGCATTCTGTCTCACGATGGAGTCTCTCCACCATATCGTTGACCTCTTAACCCGCCCCATCGAATTTGCCACCCGCGATGGCTATGCGCACCTCGCCACGGTCAGAGACTTAGGCGCGTTCGTCTCCCGTCAAGTGATCGAGGCCTTGTCCGAACGGGTCTATCCCCAGCCGGTGGAAACCGACCTCTTGGCCCTCCGTCAGCTCTTTTCGGACTATGACCGCAATCTGGGCGCTCCTGAGCGCCAGCAACGGCTTGCCGAAGCGTTGACCATCCTGCGCCGTCTCCGAACCCTGACGGGACCTTCCGGTGCCCAAGGTACGATTCTGCCTCCGGCGTGGGAGCCTCCGCCGGCGACCGTCACGGGTGGCTCCCGTTCGCAGGCCACCCTTCCCACACCCAGCCCACGGACCCAAAGTCCGCAGGCCGCGCCGAGCGTGCCCTTGTGGAAACTCCCAATCCGATATGCCAAAGGGGTGGGGCCCAAACGGGCCGTGCTTCTTGAAAAAGTGGGAGTGCGGACCGTCGAGGAGGCCTTGTGGTTCCTGCCCTGGCGCTACGAGGATCGGTCGGTCGTCATTCCAATCGGGCAACTCACTCCCGGCTCCTTCGGGACCATCTGCGGAACCGTCCGGCGGTGCATCCTGAAACGCACCGCCCGCCGGCGGATGACGATCCTGGAGGTCGCGGTGGAGGATGCCTCGGGCCTCCTGACGGGTATTTTCTTCAATCAAGCCTATTTGGAAAAAACCCTGGAGCCGGGAACCCGGGTGATGCTGAGCGGGACCGTCTCCGGGGGACGGCGGGGATGGATGGATCCCCGAATGGAAGGGCCGCAATATGAGGTGTTGACGGAGGACGCCGAGGCTCCCCTTCACGTCGGCCGTATCGTGCCGATTTATCATGAGACCAAAGGATTGACCTCCCGCTGGCTCCGGCTCGTCATGAAAGGGCTTCTTGACGAGTACCGGGAGGCCCTGGAGGACGTGGTGCCTGCCTCCCTCCGAGCCAAGCTCGGCCTGCCGACGATCGGTGAGGCGATGGCCGAGGTGCATTTCCCCGGGGCATCCGTCGACCTGCCGGCCCTGGACCGCGGGACCACCCTCGCCCACAGGCGGCTGGCCTTCGAGGAATTTTTGTTGCTGGAACTGGCCTTGGCCTTTCGGCACCGGGAGGTCAAGGAGGAAAAAAAGGGAATTACGTTCAACCCCGCTCCGGCGATGCTCTCCCGCCTCCGGGAGCGCCTGGCGTTCCGGTTGACGGCGGCCCAAGAGCGGGTGCTGTCCGAGATTCAGGCCGACATGAAGGCGGACCGGCCCATGAACCGGCTATTGCAGGGCGACGTCGGGTGCGGCAAGACCGTGGTTGCGCTGCAAGCCATGGTGATCGCCTGCGGGTCCGGCTACCAGGCCGCCTTGATGGTGCCGACCGAAATCCTCGCGGAACAACACTACTTAAACCTCCGCGAGCAGGTCCAGCCCCTGGGGCTGACGGTGGCCTTGCTGCGCAGCGGTGGCCCCGCGAAACACCGGCGGGAAGCCCTCCGGCAGATCGAGTCGGGGGAGGCCCACCTGGTCATCGGAACCCATGCGTTGATTCAAAAGGGGATCCGATTTGCCAATCTCGGCCTGACGGTGATCGACGAGCAGCACCGCTTCGGAGTGCTGCAACGCAAGACCTTGCTCGACAAGGGGTATCATCCCGATGTGCTGGTGATGACGGCGACGCCGATCCCACGAACGCTGGCGATGACCGTTTACGGCGATTTGGACGTCTCGGTGATCGATGCGCTCCCTCCGGGGCGCCAGCCCGTGCAAACCCTCCTGTTCACCGTGTCTCAGCGGCGGAAGGCGTACCGTCTGCTGGAGAAGGAGGTCCGCGCGGGGCGCCAGGCCTTTATTGTCTACCCCCTCGTAGAGGAATCCGAAAAAGTGGACTTGCAGGCCGCCATCCAGGCGGCGGAACGCCTGCAGGCGCAGGACTTCGCCTGGGCCCGGGTCGGGGTGCTCCATGGGCGCCTCAAGACCGAGGCGAAGGACGAGGTCATGGCCGCCTTTAAGGCCGGGCGCATCCAGATCCTGGTCGCCACGACGGTGGTAGAAGTCGGCGTGGACGTGCGGAACGCCACGGTCATGTTGGTCGAGCACGCGGAGCGGTTCGGCCTGGCCCAGCTCCATCAGCTGCGGGGTCGGGTCGGCCGCGGGAGCCACCTGGCCTACTGCCTGCTCCTCATGTCCGGAGGGGCGGGCCAGGGGCAACGAGATACGGATGAAGCGGAGGTGGGGCGTCCCGGACGGGCACTTCCGTCCGGCTCCTCGGCCCGCCGTCGCCTAGAGGCTTTGGTTCACTCCTCCGACGGGTTCGTCATCGCCGAAGAAGACCTGCGGATTCGCGGACCGGGAGAGTTTTTTGGCGTCCGCCAGTGGGGTGTTCCGGAGTTCCGGGCGGCCAACCTGATCCGCGACGGGGTCCTGTTGGAAGGGGCGAGACAGGAAGCGTGGACACTCCTCGAGTCGGATCCTTCCCTGACCGCCCCCGAACATCTCGGTCTCCGGTCCGCCATGATTCGGCGCTGGAAGGAAAAACTGGCCTTGGGATCGGTGAGCTGAGAATACTCCCGGCCGTTACAAGAAGAGAGTCGATCCATTTCAGCGGGAGGGGACAGGCATGGGCATCTTGCAGCAAGTTCGGCATGATTTGAAGGCCGGGTGGGCCCGATTGCGGTTCGGGACCGCCAAGGCCGCCAATCGTGCTCTAGAGGAGACGGAATTGCTCCGCCTGCGGCTGGCCGTGCGCACCCTGGATACCCAGGTCAAGGACCTCTGCCGGGACATCGGTGAGCGGGCCCTCGAAATGCACCAACGCCGTGAACCGATCGACCGGATTCTGTCGGATCCCGAAATGGCCCAAGACCTCGATCGAGCCTGTACCCTCCGTGCGGAGCGGGCCAAGCTCCAGGCCGAGATGGACCTCGCGAGAAGCGGGGACTAGCCCGGAGATGGGACGAGACCAGGGCACCAAGGGGCCGGTGCTGGCGGGAATTGACATCGGCACACTGACCTGTCGGTTGCTGGTCGGCAGGGTGTCTGCGGACGAACAGCTGGAGGAATTGCACGGCGAACGCCGAATCCTGCGGCTCGGCGAAGGGGTGGACGGGCAGGGACGCCTCAAGGACTCCGCCATGTCCCGGGTCCTGGACACTCTGCGCGAATGGCGTCGGGTGATCCAAGATTTCAAGCCGGAGGCGGTGTCGGTGGTGGCCACCAGTGCGGTTCGGGACGCGGCCAACCGGGACGCCTTTCTCGACCAAATTCGGCGCGGGACCGGCTTCGAGGTGGAGGTCCTCACCGGCGATGAAGAGGCTCGCCGGACCCTGCTGGGCATTCGATCCGGTTTACCGCGCGGCGTCTCCGATGTGCTGGGGCTGGATATCGGCGGCGGCAGCACGGAGTTCATCCTGGGCCGGAAGGGGTCCCAGCCGGTGGTCCTGTCCCTTGAGCTGGGAGTGGTCCGATTGACGGAACGGCTGCTCCGCAACGACCCTCCCACCAGAGAGGAATTGGAAGCTGCGCGGACCTTCATTCGGACCCAACTCGAGAAAGCCCGAACGGTGGTCGGAGACGTTCATGGGACGAGTCTGGTCGGGACCGCCGGCACCATTACCACCCTGGCGGCCATGGACCTCCGGCTGGAAATCTATGATAAAGCCCGGATCCACCATTATCGGCTGACATTGGACGCCGTCCGCACGCTGGAAGATGCGCTGCTGTCGCGGACCAGTGCCGAGCGGCGAGCCATCCCGGGGTTGGAGCCCGACCGGGAGGATCTCATCGTGGGAGGGACGTTAATTCTGCTGGGCGTGATGAACGGCTTCGGGTTTCGCGACTGCCTCGTGAGCGACCTCGGCCTCCGCGAAGGGCTCTTGATCCACCTCGCCCGCCGGCATCGCGCTGTTCCTCGCTGACGGGGGATGCCCCGAGGCCCACCCGCGGAATCCTTTACTCCTCACCGGCCCTGGGCGTACCAGCGGAAGCCTTTCGCCTCACGGAAGGCGGGGAGGGTGGCTCCCCCCGGCTTTTCCACCAGCAGCACCTTGAAGTCCCACAGGCCGAACCAGGCCGGATCAATGATGTCATGGTAGTGGCAGCCGAGCAGTTTGGGCAGCATGCCGCCCAACGCCTGATCCAACTCGGCTTCGGTATAGGCCCGCACCGCGAAGGGTTTACCTTCGCCTTCGCAAAACCGCTGGATCGTATAGACCGCGCCGGTGCAGAGGAGGCGGGTATCCGGCCGGATGACCAAAAATTGAGGCAGCGCGAAATACTGCTCCTGAAATCCCAGCCAGCGCGCCGTGTGGCGGAGATGGCTGTACTGGACCTCGTATTCGGTATGGCCCGGCAGTTTCACGGGTGCCGGCCACCCGCTTTCGATGCCGAACTCGATCAGGATGGCCCGGCCGCCGGGCCGGAGGACCCGCCACAGCTCCGCCAGAAACCGGATCGGACCCAGGTTGAAGATGAATTCGTCGGGGAGGGTCTGATCCAGGGGCAATCGCAACCGGTGCATCCAGTCCACCGCCTCCTGGTGTAGCGGCGTTCGGCCTTGGCGGTTATGCACCTCCCCGGGGCTCAGCTGCACCGGAGTCAGATCCGCCAGATTCTCGTTGTCGATGACGAGGTCCACGCTGGCGTCCCGGAACGGCAACCGCTCGGCGTTGCCCTGGAGGGCCCCGCACTGCCACCCGCCTTCTTGCCCACGGGCGAGCTGGGAATCCAGGAACGGCCTGGTGATGTCCAGATAGAGATAGCTGATGCCCTGCCGCTCCTGCGGGCTGAGCTCCAGCCCGAGGTCGCGGGAGACGTACCCCAGTCCGGCGCCCACCTCGAGAATGGTCTTGGGCTTGGGAGACAACCACCCTAACCGGCGGAGGTGCCGCGCCAGCAGGCGACCGTAGGTCAGCCCTTGAAGGGCCGCGCTCGGTTCGCGAAACAGGTGGGACACCGTGGTTTCGATATTGTCAAAGTGGCCGTCCTGTTTGGTGATGTCATGCCGGTGGAACTCCGACAGGTGCTCTTCCCCTTCGAACCCTTCCTGGCCGGACCACCGCTCCCGGACCTGCTGCAGGAGGAGATCCCATTGGGCGCCGTGCCGTCCTCCCGTGGTTGGTTCGGATCCGTAGTAGCAGAGGGAATACCGGGGCAGGGCCCAGCGTTCCAGATGCCACCGGCCGGTCTCTCCATCGGGCCCGCAGACCCGTTTCCCGAATTTCTCCAGGAGCCATTCCACGGTGACGTTCCCGTCCAGGGCCATGAGCAGGTCGATGCCCACCCGGTTTAGGCGGATCAAGGGTAAGTCGTTGTCGAGCGGCGCCAACCACCATTCGTCCGTCGTCTGTTGATACACGACCATGTCCGGCATTTTCCAGGCGCGCAGCCGGAGCACGTCCTCGGTCAAGTCCAGTAACTCGTGGGGAGCTGCGGTTCGTTCCATCACGTCTCCGTCACCGATCGTTCCCTGCGCCTCCGTTTCGCCCGGGAGGGCTGGAGGTTATGCCGAGGCGGGCACCTCCGCCGGGAATACTGCCCGATACAGGCCGTCCCAAAAGCGGAGCCAGCCGTCGGCCGTTTCCCGGGCGCCGGCTTGTACCAAGGCCTGCTCCTCCTCCGTGTGCGCCGTCCGCTGCACCGCTTCCAGAAGCCATGCGCTGTGGCATGGCTCCTCGGTCAGATGAAGCTTGAAAAATTCCAGGTCCTGTTCCTGAAAGGCGGGGTATTGCTTCAGCCCGGGATACAGGTATTGAAATTCGGAACCCGCGGTGACCTCCACGGCCAGCTCCGCGCCAAGAGCCACCAGATAATGGGATTCCACGAACAGGGTGTGCAGCAGGGTCAGATAGGCATCCACCTCCGGGAGCGGTACCGTCCGTCCGAGCTCCGCCCGGGATAAGCCCGCCATCCCGCAAAAGCGTTCGAGCAGGGTGATGTGGGCCCGTTCCGCCACGCCTCCTCCCAACTCGGAATGGAGCGTCTTCGCCAGCTCGATGCGCATTTCCATCTGGTCCACCGGCGTGTGGTACAGGAGGCCTTCCAGCGCCTTGACGAAATGTTTGCAGAAGTAGTGGTATTGCCTCATAAAGACCTGCAATTGCTCTGGGCTGAGGGGCCGCTCCCGAAACGCCAGGAAAAAGGGATTGGCATTGACGGGATGCCGCTGAAGCTCGTCCATGAGGTGGTTCAGCATGGAGCAAAGGGTACACGAAGGAACTGGGATGAGGCAAGCTGGGTTAGGTCGGAGCTAGTGAGAAGGCGAGCGGACGGTTCGGAGGCACATGCGTGGTGCGGACGACTAGGTCTCGGAAGGAAGCGTCGCGGCCTCTTCCACCGTGATGACGCCCCGCATGATCGGGTGCAGCCGACATTGGTAGGGATATTGTCCCGGCGGAAGGCCGGGCAGCGTATAGCTGGCCCCAGGGGCCACGGATCCGGAGTCAAACATGCAGGTTACCCCGAACAGACAGTCCTCATGGGTCACGGTATGGACGGTGGCCGTTGGATTTTCCCATCGAATAGGGAACCCCGTTTTCACCCGGGCCAGCGGAGGCTCGTAGTAGGGTGACCGGCTTTCCATGATGATCCGGAAAGAAGGCGGGGACGCCTCACCGGACCAGCCCCACAGCACCACCCCACCTGCCAGGATGGCCAGGGCCAGGCGGGCCACGAAAGAGGACTGTTTGGGCCTCGAATCACTGGGAAGCTGAATCGCTTTCAAAGCATTTTTCCGGTCGACCATACGTATACTTTATCAAGGATTTGGCCCCTCAACAACACCTTGACAGAGATTCTGCAACCTTTTGATTTTAAGAATTTTTTTATTATTGTCTTCGAAGGATCCATTGGAATTCCCTCTAGTGCCTGCAGCTGTGGGCCGTACATTCTCGACCGGGGCCCTCAAGAGAGAGACGGGCAGCCTCGGTGGCGCAGCTGGATCTGCCCGAAGTGGAAGACTGTCCTTTTGGTAGAACCATTGGAGAGCCCTTGGTATACTCCCCGGCCAACGTGCGGTCCCGGAAAGAGACCGCTGTCTCAGGGCCCCTGTTTCGGAGTCAGCCAATGACGTGGTACCGGATGATAGTAATGGTATCAAGACATCGACCAGTATGCCTCAGCCTCCTCGTCCTGGTGGGGGTCCTGTTGTGCCCTCGTGGAACCCAGGCGTTGAACATGACTGCACCGCAGGAGGGGGCGACCCTGCGTTCAGGGCAGCAGGTTGAGGTGAGGGTGGACATTGGGGATCAGGCAGGCGTGAGGCAGGTGGAGTACTACTGGTACCGACAGGGAGAGGAGCCACTTGGCAGGCAGCAGGCTGAGCCCGCTCTTGTGGCCTCATCGTCGGCTACACCCCCGTACGGGGGCCTGCTGACGGTTCCCGTGCAAGCCATGGGCCGCATGCGCTTGCTCGCCATCGGCCAAATCGTGAAGGGTCGGTTAGGTCAGCAAGAGGAAGAATTTGACGAAATTCTCGTGCAAGTGGACCCTCAGGCCGATCTGCTGCGGATTGAATTCGAGGCCGTGAAGCCTTGGCGTCTGGACACGCTGGGAAAAATCCTGGACATACCGGTCGTCGGCCAGTTTTCCGATGGAGTGGTGCGGCGGCTGAACGGGGCCACAGCGGGAAGCACGTATCGGTCCTCGGACGAAGACGTGCTTCACGTGTTCCCTGATGGGTTCGTCCGGGTCATGGGCAACGGCAAAGCCTTCCTGACGGTCGTGAATCGCGGGAAGCAGGGTACCCTCCAGGTGGTAGTCAAGGCGGAGGTCGAGCCGAATCATCCTCCCACCGCCGATGCGGGACCGGATGCCACCGTCAAAACCGGATCAAGGGTCGTCCTCAGCGCCCTGCAGAGCCTGGATCCCGACGGCGACCCGCTCCGCTACGAATGGACCCAGGTCCGGGGCATCAAAGTCTCGTTGCTCGACCAGAATACGGTCCGGGCCACCTTTGTCGCCCCGAAGGTCTCGGGGAAACGCCTGTTACAATTTAAATTGCGTGTCACCGACATGAAGGGGCCGGATACGGTCAAGGGGGCGGATAGCCTGCCGGCCTTCATCAATGTGTGGGTGGAACCTTAAATGCCCCGACCCATGGCGGCGTCGGTCCAAGGGCGAGGGCGGTTGCAAGTCCTAATCGATTCATGCTAGAGGAAGCGCCAGGGGCACGTAGCGCCGGGATTCGTGCGTCAACGCTGGAGAGGAGGGGAGGACGATGGCGAAAAAACGCAAGAAAGCGACGAAACGAGCCGGGCGGTCGGCCGCCAAACGCAAGGCCAAGGGGAAAAAATCGGCTAAGCGAAAAATGAAAAAGGGCTCGAAAAAGAAATCCACCAAGGCGCGGAAACCCTCCCGGTCGAAATCGGCAAAGCGGAAGGTGAAGGGCATGAAGAAGGCGGGCCGGGCCACAGCTTCTCCCCGTAAGGCCCCGGCGGCCAAAAAGGCGGGCGCACCCATGGAGGCCAAGAAGGCTCGACCGGGCGATACGCGCCCGTCCAGGGTCGGCGACGTCGACCTGGCGCCGGAGGAGATGGAGGAGGATATCGCGCTGCCCGAAGACCTGCCGGAAGAGGATGAGATGGCTGAGGACATGGCGCTGGATGATGACGAAACCGACGCCGATTTTCTCGATAAGCCGGAAGAGCTCGATGATGACGAGGATGACTTTGCCCGTCCCTGATCGGTGCTCGCCTCTTCGCTTGGGACCTCCATGAGCCATGAGCCATTTTCTTTTTGTGGTGGGGGCCCTGACGGAGCGCAACTCCCTGGAGAGTGCTCAATTGCAACTGGGCCAGGAGCTCTGGGGACTTCGCTCGGCGCTGATCCGGGACAACTTGAAGAAGTTTCTGGCCCCGCAGAGTTGCGGGCTTGTGTACGTGTTGAAAGTCGGGATCTGCGCCCATTTTTCCATCACCTCGGATGTCATGGAACCCGACGCGCTCGACTCCTTCGTTCGTGATGAATTAAAGGCTGAAACGAAGTTTGGATTCGTTCGGATTAAACCGACAGGAACCTGGGAGTCCACCCCCGAACACAGTTTGGCGTTACTCGAAACGGTATTGGAGGTGCCGGACCGCAGGGAGTTGATGCGACGGTTGAATTTAGGAATGCACCGGCTGACGCAGGACCAGTACGCGGCCATTCTTCAGACACTGAACGCCCAGAAGCGGACCCCCACCTCCTGACGCTCGACTGCTCACGTAGCAACGCCTGCGCGTCACATTCGGCGCCCGGTCATCAGTTCATACGCTTCTGCTACCGTCTCGACCTCCTTGACCGTGATGTTGAGTTCCAGGGCCAGGCTGCCGAGGTTCCATTCGGGGCTGTGGAGCTGTCCCTGCGGAATCAGAACGGTCCGATAGCCCTCCCTCGCGGCGGCCCGAACCTTGTCCGGTATGGCGCCGACGGGGCCGATCCGGCCGTCTGGTTGAATGGTTCCGGTCAACGCGATTCCCCGGATAATGCTCTCCCCCTTGAGGACCGCGACGAAGCCTACCGCCATTGTCGCGCCGGCGCTGGGACCGTCGGTACTGGTCGGGAGGTAGGCTACGCCTTGGACAGACACGGTGCCGGTATGGAGCTGCGCGGGCGTGTGGGCGACGGCAAAGTTAAACGCGTCTGCCATGGCGCCAAGGTGGGATTGCTTGAGTGTGACTCCGCCATCGAGCCAGCGGAGCGCAATGGGGATCGGCTCGGGTTTTTGGTCCCACCAGACCAGCATGACCTCAAAGACCCCTTTGTTGTTCGCTTTTAAGGCGGCCAACACCGGGACTTCAACGACGTTCTCCGCGGCAGCCGGGGCAACCGGCACCAGCCAGGCGGTCAACAGGGCCAATATGAGGAGAGCGCGGAGGATCCGTAGCGCGCCGCTTTTCATGGGTTCACCTCCCTCGTGGAGTCGAGGCGGTATTGTAGAAAAGTTTGAGAAAATTGCAACGGCCCTTTCCTTGCATTTTACGACTGCCGACCGTATATAAGTCGCCCATGACCGCAACCGCACGGCGGCCGTGGTGTCCCCCCTCCTTCTGCCTGCGAGCCGTTCTGATGCTGGCCTGTGGTGGCTTCCTTTCGGGTGTCCCGCCGGCCCAGGGAAGCTGTGTGATGGAGTCCATCACGGACGCTCCCTCCGGTCGCTTCGTCCGGCATTTGAGCACAGGGTGTACCGACCAGGAACGCGAGGCCCGGGCCGTCCCCGCCGAGGATCTCCTCACGGCCTTGAAAGCCGGCCAAAGCATTGACCTCAACAACGTGGTGGTACAGGGCGACTTGCTGCTGGACCGGTTGCCGGTCACCGAGGTAGGGTCCTTCGGAGGCCGTTCCGCCCTGTCCGACGAGGTGATCAGGGAACGGGGCCCCGCCACCCTGCGGGTGATTGCCGGGCCGATCTCCATGACCCACTCGATCGTGCGCGGCACGATCACCGCCAACCTGAACCGGGACCTCATCGTCGTG